>NZ_AKWZ02000009.1:0-152500 GCF_000306235.2 Leptospira fainei serovar Hurstbridge str. BUT 6 | reverse complement strand
TTTTCGAGAAAACGATTCTAAACTTTCTGTTGCGTGCAAATCGCATTTAGCGGAAATGCACGCAAGGCATGAGGCGGCAAAACAAGCCTGCGCATCCGACGAACAAAAATTTTGCAGCGATTCCGTACAAGGTTCCGGAGGGCCAATCGGGTGTCTGAGAAATCATGAAGCCGAACTATCGGCTGCTTGTAAAGCGGCTCTACCTCCGGCACGAAGATAATTCTCCAAAAAGAATTTATAGAATTGTGATATATTCCACGTAAATGGCGAAAGGAATCCATTAAGAATCTATACGCTTTCTTAACTGCTTAGCGTTAAAATTTCTTTTTTAGTTCGTTTATTTGGCTGGGTTAAACTCCCGAAAGTTTTTCGGTCAAACCAATTATAGCCTTTTCCTCCGCCTAAGAACAGGATTCAAATCTGAATTATAGTCGACTCCTTTGTAATTTGGAGGAAATTGCTGCCCATTCACATATGGCATCCAAAAAATTACTAATTGCAAATAGAGGAGAAGTCGCGATTCGGATTGCACGGGCCACGGCAGCACTAGGCTGGGAAAGCGTAGTCGTTTTTTCCGAGGACGATGCGGATTCAAAACATCGTCTATGCGGCGATTATTCCATTCCGTTAAAAGGCAGCGGTAGTCATTCGTATTTGGATGGGGACCAGCTGATTCGAATTGCTAAGGAGACTCATTGCTCGTTTCTTCATCCGGGATACGGTTTTTTAAGTGAAAACGCGGAATTTGCCGAAAGATGCCTTGCAGAAGGACTGCAATTTGTCGGCCCGTCTCCGCAAGTCGTCAAAATCTTGGGGGATAAACTCGAGGCGATCCGATTAGCGGAACAAAACTCTATTCCGGTTTTAGCAGGGACAAGAGGCCCTACTACAATCGGCCAAGCGAAGAATTTCTTCGTTCAACATGGAGCGTTAATGATTAAGGCGCTATCCGGTGGCGGCGGGAGAGGAATTCGAAGGATTCGGAATCTGGAGCAGCTGGAAGAGGATTTTCTTAGGTGTTCATCCGAAGCTAATGCCGCCTTTGGAAACGGCGATTTATACGTTGAGCAATTTCTCCCGAGAGCTCGGCATATCGAAGTTCAAATCGTAGGCGATGTCCATGGAGAGATCGCGCATTTATGGGAGAGGGACTGTACCTTACAACGAAGAAATCAAAAATTGATTGAGGTGTCGCCGGCTCCCAACTTATCGTCGGAGATTCGGGATCAGATTCTAAATTCGGCACTTCAGTTAGCTAGAAGCGTGCAATATTCGAGCCTCGGGACATTCGAATTTTTGCTCGATGAGGAAACGAAGGGAAGATTTTATTTTATAGAGGCCAACCCTCGTCTGCAAGTTGAGCATACCGTTACCGAACAGGTAACAGGAATCGACATATTGCAGATGCAATTGCGTATAGCAGAGGGGCAATCATTGAAGAATCTAGGAATTTGGCCAGATGCGATTGCACCGCCTGCCGGATTTGCGGTTCAACTCAGAATCAATGCGGAGACTTTCGATCAGACGGGGAATCCGCAACCATCGACGGGAAAATTGTCCGTCTTCGAATCTGCAACCGGGCCAGGAATTCGAGTCGATACGTCGGCATATTCAGGATACGTAATGAATCCTAATTTCGATTCTTTGCTCGCGAAACTTATTGTTCGCACTAAAAGTTCGCATATCTCTGACGCTTTAGCTTTGGCTTATCGTGCGTTGAGTGATTTTAATATCCAAGGCGTTAAAACAAATAAGACATTCCTTCAGAACCTTCTCTTATTGCCGGAGGTCGAAAATTACTCCGTATATACCGGGATGATCGATGAAATCTCCGGATCCGGCAGATTTGAAGATTCGAAAATCCATAAAGAATTCTCTTTTTCATCGGATAAAAACGACTCGAGCTCGAAAGCAGTGGAAATCAATGAAGCTCCATTAGGAACTTTGCAAGTTCCCTCTTCGATTTCCGGACGTTTGACGGAAATTTGCGTCGCCGTAGGTGAAGTGATTCGAAAAGGGCAAAAAATCGCGATTATCTCCGCAATGAAAATGGAGCATGTAATTAATGCAGAGGTCTCGGGTTTGGTGGAAATGATTCCGGTCTCGATCGGTTCCGTTATCGCTTCGGGACAATCTTTGCTTTATGTTAGGCCATCGGATGTGACGGGCTCGGCCTTGGAAAACCGGGACGAAATAGATTTCGATTCGATTCGCCCCGATCTTCAGAATCTCTTGAACCGGTTATCGTTAAACGAAGATAGTTCCCGCTCTCAAGCGGTAGCCAAACGACATAAGCGGGGCCAGAGAACTGTTAGGGAGAATATCGCGGATCTTTGTGATCCAGGTACGTTTGTCGAGTATGGTGCACTGGCAATTGCCGCCCAGCGTCGCAGACGATCTCTGGATGAATTGATCAAATTGAGTCCGGCCGATGGATTAGTTACCGGGTTGGCAAGCGTGAATGGTTCGTTGTTCGACAGGCATAAATCGCGATGTGCAGTTCTTGCATACGACTATACGGTTTTCATGGGAACTCAGGGGGCAATGAATCATAAAAAGACGGATCGATTATTGCAGGTCGTTAAGGAGCTTCGCCTTCCGTTGGTCTTTTTTACCGAAGGCGGCGGCGGTCGTCCCGGAGAAGTGGATATGCCTGCCGTAGCCGGTTTGGATTTACATACGTTTCGCCAATATGCAAGTTTAAAAGGAATCGCTCCTCGCATCGCGATTACTTCCGGTCGTTGCTTTGCCGGGAACGCGGCTTTATTCGGCTCTAGCGACATTACTATCGCGACACAAGGATCAAATATTGGTATGGGCGGACCCGTTATGGTGAAGGGGGGAGGTCTCGGCAATTTTTCGGCGGAAGATATCGGCCCGGTCGATATTCAGACAAAAAACGGAGTCGTAGATATTCTGGTCAAAGACGAAGTAGAAGCGGTTCAAATCGCAAAGAAAGCCTTGTCTTACTTCCAGGGAAATATTATAAATTTCTCATGTTCTGATCAGAGAGCCTTGAGAATAGCCATTCCTGAAAATCGATTACGTTCCTATGACATTCGTTCTTTGATCGAAATTCTCGCTGACGCTGATTCTTTTTTGGAGCTTAGGCAACAGTTTGCACTCGGCATGGTTACTGGCTTTATTAGAATCGAAGGAAGAGCTCTTGGACTCATCGCGAATGATCCGACCCATTTAGCGGGAGCGATCGATGCGGAGGGGGCGGATAAGGCTATCGACTTTATAAAACTTTGTAATTCTTTTAATATACCGATATTATTTCTTTGTGACACGCCAGGATTTATGGTAGGCCCTGAAGTGGAAAAGAGAGGTTTGGTGCGAAAAGCGGGACGTTTATTCGAGGAGTCCGCTGCCTGTAAGGTTCCGATTTTTACCGTCGTTTTAAGGAAAGGCTATGGTTTAGGAGCAATGGCTATGGCAGGCGGTAGCTTTCATGCTCCTGTTTTTACGATTTCCTGGCCTTCCGGTGAATTCGGAGCGATGGGCATCGAAGGCGAAATTCGCACCGGCTTTCAAAAGGAACTCGCTGAAATTACGGATTGGAATGAGAGACAGAAATTATTCGATCGTTTAGTAAATGAAGCGTATGAAAGAGGAAAGGCCATGAATATGGCGTCTTATTTGGAGATCGATGCGGTAATCGATCCGGCAGATTCCAGAAAATGGATTTTGCGCGGGTTGGATTCTATTCCTAAAGTTCTTTAACTCCGAGCGATAATTTCGGATCTGGTTAATCTCAGAAAATAAGTTATTTCGGCTATATTCATCTAATCCGCCGAAAAATTACGGATATTTCTTTCGGAAATTTCTTGATTCCGATTAAAAGAATAGGTATAATACGCAGCCGTAACGGAGGTTTTCATGCCGAATAAATTTGGATCAAAAATTTTGATTCTTGTGGCAATAATCAGTTTAGTCTTTTCTTTCACGTACGTTTCTGCTCAGGTCTTGACCATTGGTGGAACGTATAAAGTTTCGGGAACAAATCCGAATGGATCAAAGTACAGAGGCTCCGTACAGATTAGACAAAACGACGATGGATCCTACTATTTTGCATGGACTGTAGGAAACAGCTATAGTGGAACTGGAACTCTCGATGGAAATGTCCTCACGGTAGATTGGGGAGATACCTATCCGGTGATCTATACTGTTACAAACGGAGGAGCGAGGCTTGAAGGAACTTGGGGAGACGGTACCGGAACGGAAATCCTAACCAAATAATTTCCAATTCACTTCCGAGATTACGAAGTCTCTACCTCATTGAAAAGAATACGGATATCATTCTTTTTAATTCACTGACTTCGCAATTTCGGGAATTCGCCGGCTAATATTCGTAGGCCCTTCCTTTTCAAGAGTCGAGGCGATAACTGCTCCCAATATCTCCGTGAACCTGCTGATGTCTTTAAATGCACCGTCGATCGTCTAGCCGAATCGCATGGCCGAAGATAATCAGTTTGCGTGATGCTTTGTATCTTATAAATAGAATCGACGAATTCGCTTTAGCTAAAAGCCGATTAAGAATCATCTTCTATACTCGAATCGAAGGGACTCGATAAGAAATAAAAACTTCCCGATCTTCCGAATTCAATCGGCTTCCGTCTGAATCGTGATTTCCGCGGTATTCCAGTCTTCGTCACGAATTTCCGTATTAATTTTTTTGATACCTCTCGAAATTACATCGAAGGGGTTTACTATTTTTCCGAAAGGAGTTCCCGGCACAGGTGTGGAGTCGAATAGGTTCAAACTTTTTTTGGATGCAATAGCCTTAATCATATCCGAACCGAACGGCTCGCCGGCAGTCAGTATGTATCCGGATTTTCCGTCGGGGATGAGAATAGTTTCCCCGGCTTTCGCGAAATTGGAAGGAGAACTGTCATTAGGAAATAGTAAGATCGATTCTCCATCGCTTTGCAAAAGTATTAGATACAAATAGCAATCTTCCGAAACCTTCACTTCGAAAGAAACAGGGTCGTTGTTTTTATAGAGTTTTCTGGATGATCCCAAGCTTACTTTAATGGAGGATTGTTTTGGTCGTAGTCCGCTTAGATTCCTAAGCAGAAGGTTTCGAGACAAAAATCCCACCAATTCTTGAAAAGCTTTTTGAGAACCGCCGTCCACGAAGGACCGGTTAAAATCGATCTTAGACGTCTGCACATCGACTAGCTCTACCGCCCACTTCCGTCCCGACTCTTTAATCTGAATCAATTTCTGGGCAGAAAGAAGTTTGCCGATTTTAGGTGCGTTTTCCTTGTCGGCCAATCCTTGTAGACTAAGCGAGATTTCATTAAGTGCATCTGCAGTTTTCTTCCTGTCGATTACGGTAACCTTTCCCGATTCAATTAATAAATCCTTTAACTCTTCTTCGAGCGGTATGGCTCGATCGGAGGAATCCAGGATAGCCACCTGATATTTCTCCAGAAATTCTACGCCGGCATTTGTCGTGTAAATCTCTTTGTTCTGAACGGTAGGAGGAGGAGGGCTGATCGTTGCGCAGGATAATAGGAGTACAAGAGAGAACCCGATTGCAGTAATCGGTTTCATTTTACTAAGCGAATATCTCTCGCCGACAAACTCCAGTATAGAGTTTCGGACTGAGAGCAAACTACCCATGATTGTTTTCCTTTCGCAGCACCGCCAAAGCGTCGCATGCTTCCGAATATATCGCATCCTAAGACCTGAGCAGAACGGTAATGATTCCAATTTGTTAGAAAATTTCCAGTTCGGTATTAGCGAAATTGCACCATCTAGTTTACTTTGGAGCTACTCTTTTTCATTGGAAGTGCAGGATTTCGTTCGGTAAAATTCGCCGATTAACTTATATTGAAAAGATAACGGTTCTTACCGGGTTTTACAGAAGAATGGAGGTGGACTCGCTTCTTTCGGACAAAAGAAGCGAGTGGAAAGATCTAGATCGCAAATACCGTTTGCAAAAAGAAATAGGATGCGTCCGGCTTCCCGGTATAGATTGAAGGGGTTGTAGATGTGGGCACTGACACATGTGCGTTTTGAATGGAGTCTCCCGCTCGAACGAATGCGATACCTCCCCATATAGAAACGTTTTCCCAAGGCGTGACGATATAAATTAAATCCAATTCAGACCCGATTTTTTTTCCCAAATGTTGGGATGAGTAGTTGTATTTTTGATTATCGGAAAAATCTTCCGTACTCCCTGCCAATCCGCCGGTAACAATTCCGTTATTATTATAATAAGCGTCCTGAAGTTTTGCTTTATAATAGAAATGAGGATTGAATATGAACGTTCCCCATTTTCCTGCAGTCCATTTGATGTGAACGGAATAATCTTTTGCGTTCTGCCAAAAGAATGCGCCCGCAATACCGTTTCCGCTATACGGAATAAATCCGGTCGCGATTCGTCTTGTCGGAAACGGCGCATTCCAGGTTCCTACAGTCGAATCGCTTCGGTTCGGATCTCCGGACGCGTATACGTATTGAACGCCGATTCTTAAATCCTTGGTAGGATTCACGCCGGCTTGCACGGTTAGGAAATGTGCGTTGTATCTTTGGTTTTCATTTTCGATTAGTAGGTTTTTGTTATTGAATGCGTTGATTGCCCCTGTACCGGTCGTAGAATCGGTGGCATTTTGGAGCCAACCTGTGCCTACTCGGAGACCGTTGTAGCCGCCCTGCCAAGCAGCCTCGACCGTCCAGTCGAATAAGGTTCCCTCAGGCAATGCGTTGTTTTCGGTTCTATTGGTTAAACGAAAACCGTACGTATTTTGTTGGTCGGCCGGTTTGCTAGTCGCAGTGCTAGTGTTAGCCGGATTGTATTTTTTTATAACCGTAAAATCGTAGATATCCAATGCTAGCCAGCTCGCAAATTTCGTAAAATTATTGGCTCCTACTAAGTAAGTATTCGGAAGAGCCGTATTGGCGCTTACCAATCCGGAAGAATTATACTGTGCTGTTACTACAGTCCCGAACGCATCTAACGTGCTGTTCGCATATTTTCCCGTGAACCGAAGTCCGTCGGTCGAATTCCCGATCTGATTATCGTTTGCTGCGCCCAATATTCGTCCGTCTCCGAAATCGATGATCTGTCGTCCTAAGCGTAGCCGTAAGGATTGGTCCGGTTTACGAATATCGAAAAACGCCTCTCGGAATGATGTGCTGTTGAGAACCGGGACCTGATTTTGAGACGACTTAGTCGTATCATAAATTACACCGCCGTTCGTACCTAACTCGAAGCGAGATGTTCCGGTATATGCCGGCGATTGCTCTCCTCCCCAAACTCTGGAATCCTGTAGAGTGGCTTTAAAAAGCACGTATTTATTAATATCTGCGATAAGGTAAAATTGGGTCTGCCCCGTAAAGACATTCGAATTATCCGCAGTCGTCTTATTGAAATCCATGTTATTGATCGACTCGTATCTCGGTCGAACGGAAAAGCCCACGCGAAACCTGTCTTGGATCCAGAGATCCGAATTAGAGCGGATAATTTTGTTTTGCTCGGGAGTTACCTGAAGGTTTCTGAGATATTCGCCGGCGGTATTTCCCACTAACGGACTCTTGTAGATTTCCTTTTCCTTGTCTTTTTCTTTAACGATGGCCGTGCCGCCATTTCCATTGTTTTCCGTCTTTTCCCTGCCGTCTTGAACCGGTTTTGCATCTTGCTTTTCAGACGGCGGGGAAGGAGTGGTCGAGGGAGTCGTCGGCTCATCCGGCTTCTTTTCGGAATCGATCGCAAAATCGATGGTCGGGAACCCTTGCGCATTCGTTTGAATTGGAAAGGATAATGCGACTAATCCGATAGCGAAGGTTGCTAACTTTAATCTATTTTTAACCATTATATTGATCTCCTATGAAGGTATAACAGAAATAATGGCCTGAAATAAATCAAGTAGTTTGTTTTAACGGATATAAATATGTTATAGTGGAAATTTTCCTTCGATTATTTATACCGTGAAATTCGGAAATTACTTAGAATCGTTTGTTTTTGCGGATGGTGGGAGGGGAAATGAGAGGTCGGAAATAAACTCTGTCCGACCTATAAACGCGATTGATTTAAATGGAAAAATCTTCGACGTATACTTTCGCGTTTCGAATCCGAAGATAGACTTTCTCGCCTGGTAGGAGATTGAGTTCTCGGAAAACGCTTTGGTCTATAAGAGATTCAATCAAAGAACCCGAATCCAATCTCTTTAGCTCGATGCGAACATTTCGACCGGTAGAATGAATGTATTGAATTTCAGCGGGAATCCCGTTTTCGGCGGAACGTAGAATTTCCACATCATAGGGACGAACATATGCGACTGCCTCGGCGTCTTGGATTTCGGAATGTTCGGGGGATTCGACGTGCTGGTCGCCGATCCTAGCCTTTCCATCTTGAACGCGTCCATGGAAAAGATTTACGTCGCCAAGAAAATGAAATACGAACGGGTTTTTCGGCTTATTATAAACTTCATCCGGACTTCCGATTTGTTCGATCTTTCCTGCTCTAAGAATAACGATTGAATCGCTCACTTCTAAAGCCTCTTCCTGATCGTGAGTGACGAATACGCTTGTTATATGGATTTCATCATGAAGTCTGCGCAACCAAGTGCGGAGTTCCTTTCTTACTTTAGCATCCAAGGCTCCGAATGGTTCGTCCAAAAGCAGATACTTAGGTTCGATTGCCAATGCTCTTGCTAAAGCGACTCGTTGTCTTTGACCTCCCGATAATTCCGACGGAAAACGATCGTGAAAATTCTCAAGTTGGACTAACTTTAAGAGACGGAAAACTCTATCGCGAATTTCAGCTTTAGAAGGTCGAGTGGCTCTTGGTCGAACCTTTAAACCGAACGCAATATTTTCGAATATTGTCATATGTCGAAAGAGCGCATAGTGTTGAAAAACGAAACCGACCCCACGATCTTTCGAATTCTTATTTTTGGTTTTCTCTCCGTTAAAATAGACTTCTCCTTCGTCGGCCACTTCAAGTCCGGCAATGATTCTAAGTAAGGTCGTTTTACCGCTTCCGGAAGGCCCTAATAACGCGACGAGATCTCCCTCGGGAATTGTCAGGTTGATATCTTTTAAGGCTTGGAATTCTCCGAAACGTTTGCTTACATTGCGTATTTCTATAGACATTACTTTCTCCTTAAATAACCGGATCCGTGACGGTCGAGGAATTTGCAGCGGATATTTTTCGATCTTTGGGATCGGTGAGGTCTGCATCGGGCGGTTCGATCGACTTCGCTCGCAAATTTCTTTCTAAAATCGTTTTTACCAACAACGTAAGTAGCGATAGAAAGACGAGTAAGGAAGCCGCTGAGAAAGCTCCGACCGAATTAAACTCATTGTATAACATTTCTATTTGCAGAGGCAGCGTATTGGTTTTTCCGCGAATATGTCCTGACAGGACGGACACGGCGCCGAACTCTCCCATCGCACGCGCATTGCAAAGAATGATTCCGTAGAGTAGTCCCCATTTGATATTCGGGAGAATAATCCTAACGAATAGTTTTGGAAGAGAGGCTCCTAGTAGAATGCCGGCCTCTTCTTCCTCCTTGCCTTGAGTTTGCATCAAAGGAATCAATTCTCTGGCGACAAAAGGCAACGTGATGAATAGGGTCGCTATCACTAAGCCCGGCGTGTTGAATACGATTTTGATTCCGTATTCGTCCAAAATACTCCCGAACCATCCCTGTCTCCCGAACAGAAGCAGAAAAATTAAACCGGAGATAACGGGTGATACCGCAAACGGCGAATCGATGATCGTTAATAGCGCGTTCTTTCCCGGAAATTCGAATCTCGTGATCAGGAACGCGGCAACAAGTCCGAAAAAAGTATTTAAGGGCACCGCAATCCCCGCGACTTTCAGAGTCATTAACCATGCGGAAATAGTATCCGGATCCTGTAAGGCAGTAATATAACCGTCTATACCTCTGGCAAAAGCTTCCGCGAAAACCGTTGCGATGGGCAATAAAAGAATGAGACCCGCTAAAAAGAAGACGATGCCGATTAGAGTGATTCGGATCCAGGTAGGCTCTGTTCTCATCCTAATCTCCTGGAAGATCTACTTTGGAAAAAGTTAATCGTAAACATTATGAAAAAGGAAAGTACCAACATCAATAGGGCGATTCCGGTCGCCTTTGAATATTCGTACTGCTCCAATTTCGTGACGATCAAAAGAGGAAGGATTTCCGTTTTTCCGGGCAAATTTCCCGAGATAAAAACGACCGATCCGTATTCTCCGATTCCTCTCGCGAATGCCATCGAGGTTCCCGCTAAAAGCGACGGCCAGAGTTCAGGAAAAAGAACCCGCGTAAAAGTCTGCAAACGATTTGCTCCGAGGCAGTAAGCGCTTTCTTCCAATTCCTTCGGCAGTTCCTCTAAAACCGGCTGAACGGTACGAACCACGAACGGAAACCCGATAAACACCAGAGCGATTACGATTCCTAAAGGCGTATACGCCACTTTGATTCCCAGCGGGTCCAAAAATCTTCCGATCCATCCGTTCGTGGAATAGATTGCAGTAAGCGCAATCCCTGCGACTGCGGTAGGAAGAGTAAACGGAAGGTCGACTAGAGTGTCTAAAATTTTTCGACCGGGAAAATCGTATCGAACCAAAACCCAAGCGAATAAAAAGCCGACGAATAAGTTGATAATCGCGGCCGCCGTTCCGGCGCCGAAACTTAACCATAATGCCTTTTGTATTCTATCTTCGGAAAAGACGTCGATAAGACCGGACCAGCCCAGATTTGCGGATTTAAAAAATAAGGCGGAAAGCGGGATGATAACCAATAGACTTAGATAAAATGTCGTCGTACCTAAAGAAAGGCCGAAGCTGGTTTTAGAATAGGGGCGAATGATAATTTTCAATTTGAGTTTCCACGATTTCAGAGGTTCCCAGCGACGATTGTTATATGCCGAAGAAATTCGTCAAACGAAGAGCCGTTTTTATTCGGCCCTTCGTCGGAGCCGGTTACTTCTTTGCGTCGTTATAGATACTATCAAAAATTCCGCCATCGGCAAAATGCTTTTTATGAGCCGCTTTCCAAGAACCTTCCAAATCGCGAAGGTCGAATAATTTTATTTTCGGAAACTTAGATGCGTTGGCTTTCAGGACTGCTTCGTCAGTCGGTCTGAAAAAGTGCTTCGCTATCGTTTCTTGCCCGGCCTTCGTGTATAAGAAGTCCAAATAAGCTCTAGCGACTTCTTTCGTTCCTTTTCTTGAGACCACCTTTTCAACTATCGCAACCGGAGTTTCTGCAAGAACGCTCGTACTTGGATAAACGACTTCGAATTTGGCTTGCCCGCCGTTTGTCTTACGCGATTCGTCCAAAGCCAATTCCGCTTCGTTTTCCCAAGCGAGAAGAACGTCTCCGATTCCTCGTTGAACGAAGGTAGTCGTGGATCCCCGTGCTCCGGTATCCAACACGGACGTGTTTCTATACAAAGCTTTTATGAAATCCTTCGCTTTATCCTCGGACCCGTATTTTTTCTTCGCAAATCCCCAAGCCGCTAGATAATTCCAACGGGCTCCGCCGGAAGTTTTCGGATTCGGAGTAATGACTCCGACGCCGGGCTTTACCACATCGTCCCAATCTTTAAGACCCTTCGGGTTCCCCTTTCTTACAAGGAAAACAATAGTAGAATAGTATGGAACGGAATGATGAGGGAATGCTTTCTCCCAGTCTTTAGAAATCGATCCGCCATTATCCACGATATTATCTATATCGTATGCGAGCGCTAAGGTTACTACGTCCGCTTCCAATCCGTCGATAACTGCGCGAGCCTGTTTGCCGGACCCGCCGTGAGATTGTTGGATTTGTAATGCATGTCCGGTTTTCTTTTTCCAGACGTTCGAAAACTGCTTATTGATGTCCTCGTAGAGTTCGCGTGTGGGGTCGAACGAAACGTTCAAAAGAACATCCTCTGCTAGAACCGCTAAAGAACCGACGCTCATTAGAACGACGATTACTGTAGTCAGAAGGGCGGAAAACCGCCGGGTACTGGGTGGGTTTTGGATAGTTTGGTTCATTTTTGCGTCCCTTTGGCCAATAAGCCAGATAAAAATCCAATTTATTGGATCTTTATCTGCTATAGTTAGAGCTTCGCTCTTAATTGTCAATTCAGGTTTTGTTATGATGGCCATTTTTTTCTTAAAATGCGATAGGTTTTTAGGTCGAAAGCTTCCAAACCATCGGGCAAGCTCAAAGAACGTGTTATTTTTTATTCGATTTCAGTTTTTTTTTCGAATCTTGTTCCGGAAATTCGGGATCGGTTCTACTCGTATCCGGCTCGTTAGTCATCTCCGACCTTCCGGAATAAAGGAAGGTCGGGCATATTTTTACCACTGCATCGCAGCGCTTCTCTTATTAAATCTTTCATATTGTTCACCCTCCATCTCTCCAACCGATTCGAATCGACCGTTTGCGATCGACGGGGAAATCGATCTAGGGAATTACGATTTGAATCTTCGCGACCCTATTCTTTTAGCCGGTCTATGGAAATTTCATTGGTTATATTGGAAGGGTGTCGGGGAAGAGACGCCCACAGAAGCATTAAGCGTACCTTCTTCCTGGAACGGAAAAAACGGAACAAGAATCGGGGAAGGATACGGAACCTACGAGCTGACAGTTAAACTGAATCGGAATTATAAGGAATTGGCCTTACTCGTACCGGAACAAAGTTCCGCATATACGCTTATGATCGACGGCCGAACGATAGTGGAATGCGGCTCCGTCGAATTTCTCTCCTTGCAGGATAAGACCTCCTTTCAGGTGAAGCCGGCTTGGTGCAATCGATTCGTGCGATTCGTACCGAACGGAGATCAATTTCATATAGATATGTTGGTCGCGAACAAGGATCATCGATTAGGCGGTTTCTGGTCTCCGATTCGTTTAGGTGAATCTGAGTCTTTACATAAGGCTTGGGAAAATGAACGATACTTGGATATTTTCCTGGCAGGCGGACTTTTTTGCGTCGGAATGTTGCATCTGATTTTCGCGGTTTTTAGAAAGGGAGAGCCTGCCTCTCTTTATTTCGGAATTTTTTGCATCGTGATGGCCACCCGTGGAATTTTTGCAGGAACCCGGATCGCAGCCGAATATTTGCCCTTTTTGGGATTCGAGCATTTTATAAGAATTGAATATATCACTTTCTACCTGGCGATCCCGGTATTTCTGAGTTATATTTTATCGATTTTTCCGAGAGAATTCAAAAGGGTATTCGTGGATATCGTTTGGTGGATCGCGATCATCGCGACAATTATAGTGTTGGCGCTCCCTGTCCGAATTTTTACCTTTACGATCACGATTTATTACTTAGTCGCATTTTTGGCAGGAGCGCTCGGATTATATTCTTTGACTAAAGCCGCGGTCCGCCGCAAGCAAGGAGCGATCACGATTCTGGGGGGCTTCATATTTATTTATGCGGCTATGATTCACGATCTTTTTTATGCTACATTCTTTTTAGATACGGGATACTTCGCGCATATCGGAGCGTTCGCCTTTCTTCTTGCTCAATCCATTTTCCTGTCCATTCGAAGTTCCGAGAATTTAGATCGGCTCATCGATCTTTCTAGAAACTTGGAGAAGCGCGTAGAAGAGAGAACGAAGCAATTGAGAAATGCGCTTAGATTGATTCGGAACGATCTGACGGTCGCCAGAGAGATTCAAAAAGATTTGCTGAACCTGAAGGACAACGAGAGAATTACGATTTCCGATCTTACGTTCGAGGTTTTGCACAAACCCTTGGCGGAAGTGGGCGGGGATCTTTATGATATTTTGGAATTACCGGACGGGAGTGTAAGAATTTTCGCCGCGGATGCAACCGGACACGGAGTGCAGGCCGCATTGCTTACCATTTTAATTCGGAGAGCTTACGAAGACCATCGCTTGAAGGAAGATCGCCCCGGAAAATTAATGTCCGCTCTTAGCGCTGAATTTCACGAAACGTATAAGAATGTGGGAACGTATTTCTCCGCTTCAATATTGGAAGTTTCTAACGATAGAAGAACTTTGCGATATTCGCTTGCCGGGGCTCCGCCGGTCATCGTGCAGACCGATGGCGGGGAACAGCTTTTGGAATGTGAAAATCCTTTGGTAGGACTCCTTAAAGACTTCGTTTATACGGAACGGGAAATCGAATTGCCTCATGGATTTAGAATTCTCTGCTTCACCGACGGGTTAACCGAAGCTTCCCGAGAAATGGGTGATTACTTCGGCAGCGAACGAGTTTTAGGATTTTTACGCCAAGGTAGGGATACCGAACTAAACATTTTGATTCCCATGGTATACTCCGAATTGCTTAAATTTCTCGGACTCGGAGGTCCGAAAGACGACGTACTCTTAATCGGATTTGAACGCAAAGGAAGATTACATTAAGCCGAAATTAAGTAATCTTTTTGTGGTTTAATTGTTTTGCACTTGAAAATACATGGTATAGACAGGTGGCAAACGGTAGGGATCCATTTGGGTCCGCCGAATAGAAGCCATGAGAGGACCGTTTATGGCCTATAAGCTCGACGGGGCAAAATTTCCCACATTGGAAGAGCTCATCACAGCGCTTTACCCGCTCTATGCGGATAAAATGAGCGAAGCGGAATTCAGAAAATATGTACAGGAAAATGTCAAGGAGGAATAATCTCCTCCTTGCCGTTGTTTTTAAGATGCGGCGAATGAACTTAAAGGTGATTTCGTCCTCTTTTGCTTGTCAATATAGGCGGCTTTGCGTACCTTCTCGCCATGTCTTTTCAATTTAAGAAGTGGAGACTTGCTCCGGCGTGGCGAAGGCCGCTCCTACTCCTTGCTTCCTTTTTAGTAATCATTATAAAACTGCGATTTCTGCTAACTTCCGAGGCCTTGTCAGGCTGGAGTCTTCATGCGCAAACTCATCTAGCCGAAACGTATGACTCGCTTTTGTCGGGCGGCGAATCCCTCGGGTATGATACTCGGTGGTTCTCCGGCATGCCTGTTTTTTTCTTCGAACCGCCCTTCTTTTATTTTACCGTCGCACTCCTGCATAAGACTATTCTGTTTTGGTCCCCTCTAACTCTTTCATTTAACGTCGGAATTTTACTTTCCGTTCTGCTTTTTACCTACGCCTTCATAAAATTCAGCCTCCTGCTTCTTAGTGAAACGAATCATAGAGCGAACACGGTTATGCTCGCGATGTCCGGTCTTCTTTTTTTCTTTCTTTGCTCCGGGGAAGAACCGTTTGGGCTTTCCTTAGTAGGTTTGTTTAGCGGGACCGTGACCGGTTTTTTCGGATTGGGCTGGAGTCTATTAGGTTTCTATTATTTAGAAAAATACCGAACTAGCGGCAGGCTTTCCGCTCTTTCCAAATATATCGTCGTCAGCGCTTGCGTGTTTTATTCCGATTTTCCTTCTTCTCTATTTTACGTAGTTTCGCTACTGATTTATTTCCTATTTTTAGGCGAGGAGTTGGGCAAACGCGCTTTCTCTTTAATCTTCTTTCTTCCGATCTTAATCGCTTTGCCGGTTTGGTGGAATTTTCTAAAATACTCCTCCTACAGAGCGGAAACATTTCCGTTGGAGGCTAATCCAGGTTTGATTTCCATCCTCGGTTCGGGAGCATTGGCGCCAATCTGGGAAGGGAAAGGAGTCATCGCCTTTTTAACGAATTTTATAATCGGGTTGCACTGGATCCAAGCCGTCTTTCCGATCCTATTCTTGTTCGGAATTCGATCCGTTCTAAAACGTAAAATTTTTCCGCCGGCATCCCGGTTCGTTTTTTTCGCCAGTTTGATTTTTTATTGGATGGGCGTCGATACGTCTCTGTCAAAATTTTTCCCAGGGTTGGGCTTCCCTTGGTACAGGGCCCTGGATCTTTCGCTCTTATTTCTCACTCTGTCCGCACTTGAAACAGCAGTCCATTTGTTAAAGAATTTTGAATATAAAACGATTGGTCAATATTGCGTGGGCGGGCTTTTATTTTTTGCATTAATCCGTTTTTTTCTCTGGCATCCTGAATTGGAATGGAAGGAGAATTCGGCTTTTTTAAAAGAAAGTCTTTCCGCTTTAGAAATGCAGGATGTGGAAGCGACACTCTCCCAACTGCCTAAAAACTCGAAAATATTCCCGGAAACGAACGCTCGCAAAAAATGGGGTGATAGTCCTTTTACTCTCGGACTATTGATTCGCCGAGCCGGCCATCGGAATCTGATCGGTATGGAGGCGGACGCTTCCCTCAGTTCCATTGCGGTCCAACCTTATCTGAGCAGGTATCTCCCTTGGACTGCTTGGAAGAAGGAAGGAGCGTACGAGGAGGAACTTTCTCCGGAGGAGGCGGGTAAAGGATTGCATAGGTTTTTGCAATCCACCGGAACATCCTATATTTTGGGTTCTACTAACAAACTTTATAAAATACTAAAATCGAACCCGGATAAATTTCAGTTAGTGGAAGGATGGGTAAATTCCGAGGGCCTGCAACTCGTCGACGGGTTGGAACAGGCTAATAGAAAATACGAGAAAGATATGGAAGACCGAATTTCCCTCTTTCTTTTTTCCGTAAAGGCAACCGGGAGCGATATCGCGCGATTAAAGGAGAAGCCTTGGGCGGTTGCGGACTATAAGGAGTTGACCGGCGGAAAAAGCCTTAGGCCGAAACGTTTTCTTTACAGCACGAGCGAGGCAATTCTATACGAAGGATTGGATGCGGGAATCGTATTTGCGAGAATCGGAAAAAACGAAATCGAATCGAAAGGACTAAGTTTAACGAATTGGTTTAAAGGAATCGTAGTTTTAAATACGCCCACGAATAAAGAGGATTGGAAACAGGGATTGAAAATGAAGTACGGCGAACTTCCTTTTTTGGATAGAACCGAATTCTTCGGCCTCTTTTTCCCCGTTCCGGGAAAACCGCATCAGGAAACTTCGTCTTTGGCGGAAATACCCGTTTTGCCCACGCTTATGTCCGATGAAAGAGTTTTATCGGAAGACGCTTTCTCCCTTCAGGAGTTCAGATCCGGCGAGAAGGAATTAGCTGCTGCCCCAAAAGAATGTTTTTTGATCCGCAGGAGTTACTTCCCGAAATGGATCGACGCAAACGGTGGAACTTTATTTCAAACTCAGCTGAATGAGATTTTACTTTGCACTAAGGAAAAAAAATTCGATCTTTATTTCGATAAAGGAAATTCAGTAATTCTTACTATTGTAATGCTTCTTTTACCCATACTATTTATTTTCTCTTCCCTGGTTAAGGGGAGGTGGTTTTTTCGTTGAGCGACGATATGCATAAGGAATCCGTCGTAAAGCCTTATGCCAGTCTCCAAATATTCTCCAATTCGTTATTGGCGATTTTCGGAATCCTGCTCGCTTGGGGGTTGCTAAGCGAGTGGAGTCGTTCCGCCTGGGGAGGCGTTGTGCTTCACGGGTTGGAAGGAGGTTTGGTTGGGGCGGTCTGCGACTGGTTTGCCGTATGGAAAACGTATCGTGCGGTCGAAATCGAAAGCGAAACCATTGCGGAAGAAATCGGCAAATGGGTATCTTCCGATCTTGTGAATGAAGAGAAGCTGAAGGAATATATGGATCGAATTTTGGACGATCCCGACAATATTTCCGCGCTCTCTCGCCTAATCGAGACGCATCTGGGAGGAGAGCAAGAAGTCAGGAATCTTTTGGATTCGATTTGGGATAAAGTAGAGGAGGATATCGTCCGTTATCTTACGAACTTTCGTTTTTCCGGATCCGATCAGGAAATTTTGCGCGAACTCAATCGCCGAAAGGAAATTTTCGGAACGGTCCGTTTCTTAGTCGGAGAAGCGCTAGTCAAAGCCGCAGACCAGGCTGATTTTAAAATGAGAATGGATCGAATTACGAAAAGCTTATCCTTCTTCGTAAAACCTCTAGTTTGGTTGATCGATCCTCAAAAAAGAATGCGAGAGTTCGGAGAAGGCCTAAAGGACGGGAAAGAATTCGATTCCGACGAAGATGGAATTTTGTACGAAGTATTTTCCCTATTCTCGGATTGCGCGGATTTGTATATCGGTTCTTGGAACGATTTACCGGAATCCACGAAGGAAGAAGCGGTTCGTGCATTGACCGATTTCGGTAAGGACCAATTGAATCGATTGGTGACGGACGTTATACTTCTTCATATGGAAGACATCAAGAAATTGGGAAATTTACGGGAATACGGACCGGCGCGTTCGATTTTGGAATTTTTAAGATCTAGGACGAATGCGGGCGTATCCCAATATGTGGGCGAACAGGTTGCGCGGGGATTGAAGCTGCTCGAACCGAGACAATTTAGGATCAATCTTGAGGAAAAGACTCGGAAGGTTTTGGAGAAAATTCGGATCAATGGAAGTCTACTCGGATTTGTTTGCGGCACGGCGATCGGACTCGCGGATTTTCTATTCTAATTTAGGGTCTTTAATTTAGAAAAATCTTGCCAATCGGTCCAAACTATCGTTTGATTATTTCTCTATGTGCAATCGAGCATCATTAGGCCTATTCCTTGTTCTGTTTACAACCGGATGCTACTCGTCTACCATATTCTTTTTTAATAATATCCGAATGAAGCCGGTCCCGGTCGATGTGCAGAAAGGATTATATAAGCAAGAAGAGCAAAGTTGTAACGAGAAAGTTCAGGATCTTATGTATAAAATACATGAGAAAAATTCGCATGCGACGCATATTCGAGATTTGGAAGTTTATAAGAAGGACGACGGGGCTTGGTCCAGTTGCTATCGTCTTAAATACGGCTTGGAGATTGCCCGATGAATCGAATATTCATTCTCGGTCTTTCAGTATTGCTTGTCGCCCTCTCGATTTCCTCCTGCACCGGAGGAGAAAAGCTCTTATTTCAAATCGATCGATTGAAACCTGCCAAAGAAAGACCTCCTTTTACCGAGAATCGAATCGAAGGAGAGAGTTGCGTAGGTTGGTTCTTTCCGATTTACTTCGGGAAGTTCGAGCCGGATCTTCAGGCGGCATACGATAATGCCTTGGAAAGAGCTCCTGAAGGAACTCAATCACTTTCCAACGGAGAGGTATTTACTCGTTTCTTTCTTTTACCTCCCTTAGTTTATATCCGGTGTATTGCGATTGTAGGAACTCCCAGCCAAGAGTAATCTTGACCGCTGATATTTTATTTTCTATTTGGAGCGATTTTGTTCCGAACTAACCGTGATTTGACGGCATTCTAAATTGCCTGGCGGATCCGCTTTCCATTGGGCGAAAAATAATGCAGTAAGTTGCTGGAAATGCTTTATCATTGAACTATTGCCTAATTCAATCGTCTAAAAAGTATCCTCGGATGAAAGGAGGATAAGGAAGGATTTCATGGAATCAGTAGTGCATAAGTCGGAAACAAGAGGAAACGTGGATTTTGGCTGGTTGAAATCCAAACATACGTTCAGCTTCGGTTCCTATGTGGATGAAAGCCGGGTTCATTTCGGAGCTCTCCGCGTACTAAACGACGATGCTATTGCTGGCGGAACGGGTTTTCCTATGCACCCCCACCAAGATATGGAGATTATCACGATTCCATTAGAAGGTGCGGTCGAGCATAAGGATAGTATCGGTACCAACGGCGTAATTCATGCCGGGGAAGTTCAGGTAATGTCTGCCGGAACGGGAATTAGGCATTCGGAATACAATCACTCAGAGTCGGAATTGCTGAGCTTATTGCAGATTTGGGTAATCCCGAATAAGAGGTCAGTTTCCCCAAGATATGCGCAAAAAAAATTTTCCGCGGAAGATCGTAAAAACCGTTTTCAATTGCTGGTCTCTCCGGAGCAGACTCCGGACGGGCTTTGGATCCATCAAAACGCCTGGTTTTCATTAGGAAACCTTGATATAGGAACGGAAGTCTCTTACGAACGTAGGAATAAGAAAGGAGGAGTATATGCCTTCTTAATTTCCGGCAAGGTAGAGATCAACGGTACCGAACTTCTTCCTAGAGATGGAGCCGGTTTTACGACTGGCGATATTCTTCAGGTAAAATCACTGGAAGATTCCGAGCTTCTTTTGATGGATGTCCCTGAACTTTAAGGAAAGTTTATTTTAGTTCTCTGGGTTCCACAAAAATGGTTCTCAGAGAACCGTCCCTCAATAAACGAATCGTCAACTTTTTACCGATACTAGACTCGTCCAAGACTTTGTGAAGATCGTCCACTCCATCGATTTTCTTTTCGGCGAGAGAAATTACGATATCTCCGTTTCGAATTCCTACCTTTCCCGCAGGCGAGTCCGTTTCTACGCTTTGAACTAGTACTCCGGATTCCTGGCTGATCCGATTGACGCCTCTTACCGTATGCGGAATCGTTTGATTCTGCCCCCCGATGCCAAGGTATCCTCTTTTCACGCTTCCATGTGTGATCAATCTAGTGATGATATACTCTGCAGTGCTCGAGCCGACCGCAAAACAAATTCCTTGAGCCGGTAAAATGATCGCCGTATTAATCCCTATAATTCTTCCTTTCGAATCCACTAAAGGACCGCCTGAATTTCCAGGGTTCAATGCAGCATCGGTTTGGATTACGTTATCGATCAGTCTGCCGGTCCGAGAGCGCAACGTTCTTCCTAATGCGCTAACGACTCCGGCAGTCACCGTAGATTCGAAGCCGTAGGGATTTCCGATCGCTATAACCAATTGGCCGACCTTCAATTTTTGCGAATCTGCGAAACTCGCATGTCGATAACCGTTCCCTCGAATTCGAAGAACCGCGACGTCCGTATATGGATCATCTCCCACGAGCTCGGCTTCCGTCGTAGATCCGTCCGATAATCGAACCCGTATTTTCTTTGCATCGCTGATCACATGACTGTTGGTGGCCAAAAAACCGTCAGGGGTGACTAAGAAGCCGGAACCGCTACCGCCTTCCCCTTTAGAATTATTGGACTCGACCTGCAAATGAACGACGGCCGGCCCGACTCGATCCACTGCATTGACGACCGATCTAGAATAGGCATCTAACAGTTCCGAATCATCAACGACCGAGGCAGTCTCGCTTCGTAAAAGGGGATGACCGTTTTCAACGGGATTCGTTTCGTTCGAAACTAGTGTGGCTTTGGACCCTATTATTCTTACCATTCTATTTCTTGGACCCTGCGAATTGGAAAAAAATCAAAAATGTAACTAAAATAATTACAGTGGAGTCGGGCCGGAAATCCAAGATTTTCTTTTTGGTAATTGAAGATATTGGTTCCGCGTCCTTATCAAAAGACCCGCCCGCGTTAATTTTGTGTACTCTGAAGATACGGAGGTTCGATAATTATTTCCGCAGCGAGGTTAGGTTAGCTTTTTCCAGTCCGATGGTTCAGGATAAATCGGCTTGTAGTATACGGTCGTGGTGCCTTGGGAAAGCATTTCGGGAACCGTTCTTCTCCAATTTAGAAAATGAGGCGTCTCCAAATGCGATTTTCTTAAACTTTCCGTTTCGTAGGCTTCGATTAACAGAAATCGTCCGTCGTCGCCGTCATTTTGGAGAAAGTCGAATCGATAAACGCCGTTTTCTTTCATGGATTTCTTTGCGAGATCGGAGCTTATTTGGAGAAATTCCTGGATTTTTTCAGGAAGAATTTTGTAAGAAGAAACCGTTACAATCATAATGCGTTCAATACTAGATTTCGATTTCTAAACAGCCAGAAAAAAAAGATGGATTCGCTGGCTGATAAGGAAAAGCTTCTCTTCATGAAAATACGTACATCAATCACTGATATGCTCGGAATCGACCTGCCGATCATCGGTGCTCCAATGTTTCTTGTTTCGTATCCGGATCTGGTCGTCGCCGTATCGGAAGCGGGAGGGCTTGGAACATTCCCCTCTCAAAACTATAGAACCATCGAAGAGTTACGGAGAGGATTGGAGGAAATTCGCTCCAGAACCAAGAAACCTATCGGTGTTAACTTAATTTTGCATAAGGATCATAATCCGAATTGGGCCAAGCATTTGGAAGTGCTCTTGGAATTCAAAGTTGAACTCATCATTACAAGTTTGGGAAGTCCTCGGAGTATCGTGGGAGAAGCCAAGTCCGTCGGAACGAAAGTTTTTTGCGACGTAACGACTTTAAAGCACGCAAGAATAGTCGCTAAATCAGGTGCGGATGCCCTTGTTGCGGTCGCACAGGGAGCGGGCGGGCATGCAGGAGCGATTTCTCCGTTTAGTCTGTTTCCATATTTAAAGAAGGAAATCGGGTTACCCGTTATCGCCGCAGGAGCGATTAGCGGAGGCGCACAAATGGCGGCAGCGCTCTCGTTAGGTGCGGATGCGGTCTATATCGGAACCAGATTGATCGCTTCCAAAGAGGCCTCAGCCTCCGAAGAATATAAGCAAATGATTGTGGACTCTCCTCCCGAAGAAATCGTATACACCGAAAAAATTTCCGGGATTCCGGCAAACTGGCTGCGTCGATCCGTTGAAAAGGCGGGAGACGATTTTCATACCAATCGAACCCATAGTATAGATCAGGAATTTAAGCGTTGGAAAGATATCTGGTCCGCAGGTCAAGGCGTTGCCCAGATCGATTCAGTTTTACCTGCCGGCGAAATCGTCCGAAATATGGCGAAAGAATACGGTGAAATTCTCGGCAAATTACCGAGGCCGGAATAATCCGATCTTGGTAATTCACGAATCCGAATCTTCAATCGGACGTCCGATTTTACTTTTAGGGTTTTGAAACAACCATGAGTCGAGAATTTAAACCTAGAGGCGCCGAATATAAAGAAAGAGTTAAGCAGATTTTTCTGGAGGCAAATTTTGTACGCTTATTAGAAATCGAATTGCTCGATATCGAACCCGGTTTGATTCGAACCTCGCTATCCGTTCAGGATAAACATAAGCAGCAGAATAACTTCGTGCATGCGGGAGTGATTTCCACAATGGCGGACCATAGTGCCGGCGCCGCCGCAGGAACTTTAATCGGAGAGCAACAAGTAGTACTTACTCTGGAATTCAAGATAAATTTACTCAGACCGGGCATCGGAGATCGTCTACGATGCGAGTCTAACGTTATCTATCAGGGAAAAACGATTATCGTAGCCGAGTCGGAAGTCTTTGCGGAGCATCGAAAAAGAGAAAAGATGATCGCAAAGGCGACCGTGACTCTCGCAATCGTTGGGAATCGATACGGATAGAAAAAGACCGAAGCTCTGATTCGCTAAGGAAAATTCACCCGCGTCTAATTTTCAGTTCGAGACACTGCGGAACCCCGGAGATCGAAAGGACTTCATTTATTGTTCGAAAAGCTGACAGGAATCAGATGAAAAACACCGAAGATAAAAACTTGAACCGCATCCGATACTTTAAAGCCGCCTCTTTTCGGAGCTCTTATCGCATAGATAATCGTCTCGATCACGTGAGCCGTTAGTATCGCCCAGCCGAACAATATAATGATTTCATCATATTTCGGAATAAAATGCAAAATTTGAAATAAAAAACTTATCCAGAGTAGCCAGAATAGGCCGGTTACGGCCTTAGAAATCGAATTAATTGCTTTCATCAAACCTCTTTAGGAATTTCCCAATTCGTCGCTTATCCGAACTTGTAATTCGAAAAGGTCAAGAAAAACTTGGAGTATTTCAAAGCGAACACTATTAGCGTTGCCTACGATTGGGACTCTATTTCTATCTTCTCATCCTGTTCCGCTTCATTGAGAACCGGACCCGTCAGTTCGTCGAATAGAGCTCGAAGCAGATGATAGTAGGGGACCGCTTTCGGAGCTACCGATTCTCCGAACTTCTGCGTGTAAGTTTTACGTAGCGACTGCTCGTCTTCTCCGCCCGTCGAATAAGTGGAAGAAGCCAATGCTTCCCAGAGAACGGTATTGGTGGAACAATTCTTCAATTGTCCGAGAGCAGATAACCGAATATCGGATTTTCGAGACTCTTCCGTAAGTTTCAGCATGAAAATTCCCTGAGCCCTTCCGGGTAACCCCGAACAATCAGCGCCTTTATTCTTCGGATTTGGATAAACGATAAATTCCTTGTGATGAGCTAGATACTGTTCAGACATCGACTTTGCCATCCCGGATTCGGAAAGACCGATCGAAGAGGTCGAATCTAAGATCACAATGACTCTTTTGAATTGAGTTAGGGATTTTTCAAATTCGGGTGAAGCTTTCACATAACGCACCGTACAATTTGAAACAAGACAGAATGTGGAAAGGAAAAGTAGGATTGTTATCTTTCTAAGATTCATCATTTAGATTTCTTTTTCGGGATTTTTTTCTTGGGTGGAAGCTTCGGTTTTGTCCGACTTTTTACCGCTCTTTGTTTCGGCAGGGTGGGGGGGACCTCATGCATCTGCGTTTCGAGAGTAAATTCCTCCGCGTCCTCAGGCCCGAGGCCCAAAGGAACAGTTTCGGACTCCTCGGACTTTCTAGAGCGATACGCCAATTCTAAGATTGCCGGCAAAAGGGTTAAAGCGATTAAGAGGCAGGCGGCAATCCCGATCGTTGCCACTTTCCCGATAGAATGCAATCCGCGCTGATCCGCGAGTAATAAAGCGCTCCATCCCACTAATGTTGTTAACGTGGATGCAATCACTGCAGGTCCAACCATTGCCATGGCTCTAACGATATCGTGGTCCTCTCTAAAACGATAATAGATATAAATTCCGTTTTGGATTCCGTATCCGATCACGACGGGAAATACAAGCACATTCATAAAATTGAGTTTTAGGCCGATCAAAGTCATAAAACCGACCGTGACCAAAATTCCCAAAAGCAAAGGAATCAATGATAAAACTGCCGGCAAAAAAGCTCTATAAAAAAGAATTAATACAACGATCACCAAAAACAATGTGATAAAGAATGCCGCAAATCCCTCTTTCTGAACGATCAGGATCAAGTTTGCAAAAAGCATTAAACTTCCCGCCGTATTCGTTTTGAACGTATACGATCTTACTTGCGCGATGTTCCTATAAGGTCTGTGTTCGAGAATCGTCTCAACGGTGCCGGGGAGAATTTTTAATGAGGACAGCTTTTCCTTCGTATATGAGTTTAGCGCGGTAAGAAGAACTCTCTCTTCCGACTTCGAATAAGTTTCTTTAGTCGGTTCGATAAAACCTTTTCCGGCGATACCGGTAGAGTATAAGATCGTATTTAAGTTCCTGCGGGAAATTTTCGGCACTTCCAGTTGTCCGACTGCGGCAAAGAATTCCAATAATTTCCCGCCGTGCCACAATGCCACTTTCGGATATAGAAAGATCAGATGGCCTTTTTCTTTCGAACTAGGAATTTCCTTAAATTGATTCGCAAAGTAGTCGGGAACGTCTTGGTATCCGTAAGGTTTTACCGAAAGAAAAACTTTGGCTTTCGGAAGATACTTTCTTTGTTCAGGCTTTAGAAACGCAGGTTTGACCGGTTTCATATCTTTTGCGATTTGATCCAGGACTTTACGATTTGACAATTGTTGTCCGTAGGGAGGGACGAAATTCCAAAGCGAAACGACTTGATCCACAGAACCGGAAATTTTCTCCGGGACAGGATTCATGTAATCGAAGACAGCTTCGGATTCCTCCAAAGTATTTACAACTATCGCTTGAGGATCGGACGATATGTCGAATCGATCGGAGATTTCGTCATAGAGGTTTACGGATTCTTGATTTTCGACGAGTAAATTTCTGCCATTTACGTCGAACTCCACCTTAGGAGCAAAGAATCCGAGGAATAGGACTGCCAGCACAACGACCGTCGCGAGCAAACCGGGTCGGGAATAAAATTTTCTCAATATTCGGGAAGGAGTCTGTTGCGCGTCGTTTAATAGAAAAACTTTTGATAAGCGAGGAAACCATTTTAAAAGTAACGTAATCTGTATTGCAGTGACCGCATACATCGTGACTGCGATTACGAGCGTTCCGTAGGTTGCGATGATTCCGAATTCGCTAAATCCTCGAAACTCGGAGAAGGACAAGACTACGAAAGCCGAAGTAGTCGTTAACGCCGAACTTAAGGAAGCGACTCCGGTATGATAAATAGTATCCTTGATAGATCTTATTAAATCCTGCTTTTTAGTGAACTCTTCCCTAAATCGGTATAGGAACTGAATTCCATAGTCGATCCCTAGACCCATTAAGATGGATCCGATGATGCTAGTAATACTATTTAGCTCCCCGATAAAAAATCCGGTAATACCGAACGTTATCAGTAACCCCGAAAAGAGGGAAAACAGAAGCATCGCGATGAAAAGCGGATTTCTGAAGAATAATAAGAGTAAAAAAGCGATTCCTAGAAAGGACGCAATACCGATCGGCTTTAAGGCGCCTATCAAAGTCTCATAATCATCTTGGTTAAGTTTATACGTTCCGGTATAACCGGCGTAAACGCCGCTCTTTTCCAAATGGGATTCTTTTACGATAGCCTGGATTTTCTGATCTAGTCGTTTGTCAAAATCGATATCCACGAAGGATCCAGTCGGTTTGATCAGCAGTAAAAGCATCCCCTTATCAGGAGAAATATTATATTCATCGAATATATCTCGTTTTGCCAAACGTTGGTATTTGGAAATAATGTCGGTAAAATCGGGGGTATATTCCTCGTCGGTCAGCTTTATGAAGAATGGGTTTGCCCGTTCAACCTCCTCATCAATTTTTCGTTTGACTCTCTTTCGTATTTCAACTAAGTCTTCCGTTTTTAAAAATAAAGGAAGTCGATCTTGTAAAAACGAGACGTTATACCTATAAGAGACGAAACGAACAAATTCCTTATCGGCTAAAAATAATTCCGCTAGTTTTTCGGAGGATTGTTTTAGGGCTTTTTCTCTCTCCTTATAGTAGGGCAAATGTTTGCGCTTTTCTGAATCGGCAAGATCGAGTTCTTTTTTTTGCAGATCAGTGTTCCCGTCCCGTTTAGCTTGAAAAGCTTTGACTAAGTGGGAGGTCATTCCCTTCTCGTCTTTAAATTTGAGAACAACCGTGTAAAATCCGCTTCCTCCGACCATTTCGATCACTTTACGCGTGATAACGACCGACGGGTTTTCCGGGGGCAATAATTCCAGATTATTGCTATTTATCGACAAACGAGTCGTATAGAACGCGGAAACACATAGGAAAATTAACAAGCAGATTGATGACGTAACGGGACGAGTCAGTACTGCATCCGTCGATTTAGAGAGAAATTTTCTCATCAATTTTTAGCCGCTTTCTGAACTAAAGCGATCGTTCCTTTGACTCCATTTTTTTTCAAAGACGGTTCTATATTTTTCGTGCGATTGATATCGGTTGCGAGTTTTCCTTCGGTTTCAAAATCCGTAATGTACCAATTCCCGTCGATTTCGGAAAGGATCCATGCAAAAGAAACTTGATCCGAACCTTTGTATAAAATGGAGGAACCGATCCTGATACGCTTATCCTTAAGAATCGGTTTTTCATACGTGATATCTATTTTATCGAAATATTTTACTGCGATCGGAAAGGCTTTATTCACTATATACTCGGCGATTGCATCTTCGAATTCTTTTCTTTCCGTGCTCGAAAATTTGGCCGTGCCGATCAATAATTCTGAAAATCGGCCTACATTGATTAAGGCCAAAGCCTTATCATTTTTTTTATATCGTATAAAACCGACCAGCTTTTTAACCGTAGAAAGAGATGATTCCTCGGGAGAGGCTATTGTTTCCGTCATCGGCGGAGTCGTTGGTTGAGCCTCTTCGGAAAACAGAGCTGTATTTACGAAGAGCAAAATGCTGATTAGAAAAATTCGGGTTTGTTTCACGGGTTGTACCTGATATCGGAAGGGTCCGAGGAGTTTTATTTATGTCCGAAGGCTGCCGATGGCTGAATGGATCGAACTTTTCGTACAGTACCCGGCAAGGAAGTTCTAAGTCAACGGAAATACCCTCCGCAAACTTACGTTTCCATTTAAATAAACATTTATCTTTTTACGAAAGGATTTGCTCCTTTTTTTTTGTAAGAATTCGATACGATTTTTCTATTAAATTTGGCCCGGCTCTAAGTATGAAGAGGAGGGAGCAAATGAAATAAGCAAACTGCAATTTGATTATTCCGATTTCTGCAAATTTCCTTGGAGAAACAATTATACGAGAGTCTAAAACATTAAAAGAACTGATTTTACGAATTCTCCGTACAATCTCCGAATCCTCCATTAGGTTCCAATCTTCTCGGAACCCGCCGCATTTTGAAAAAATCGCAGTTGTCACGAATAGTCCCTGATCACCGAATCGTAATAGACTCAAGTTTGCGTCTTTGTAAACGGCGTTCAGCTTAAGCCACCAATTCGTCGAATCGTAACGAATGCGAAAGCATCCGGCTTGTTTGCCTTCTTGCACGCTTATTCGAACGGCGTGGAAATAATCTTCCGGCGGAAGACAATCGGCATGCAGGAAAAATAAAATCTTTCCTTTAGCGAACTTTGCGCCTAAGTTGCATTGAAACGAGCGACGCTGAATAGGTGAGTCGATTAACGTTACTTGGTATCGGGAAGCGATCTTTCTGGAATTGTCGGTGCTTTTGCCATCGACTACGATAATTTCTAAATTTTCGTCCGTTCGATTTAAAGCTTCGAGGCGTTCCAAAAGTCTGGAAAGAAAATTTTCTTCGTTATGGACGGGGATAATGATGGAAATCTTTGAATTTAAGAAGAAGTCCTTCTCCACGCTAAAATCCCCTTTGCTTCGCATTCTTGCAGATCGCTTAAAGTATCAATGTCGGTTAGAACGGGAAGTAAACCGACTTTCTTTCCGGCTTGTCGGACTTTCTCCAAGCTCGCAGGCAATACGGTATTTGTGCTCCATTGGATTCCTTGAAAAAGTTCCGGAAAATCTTCCTTCAATCCGATCAAATAGTAGCCTCCGTCTTTTGCCGGTCCGTAAATGACATCCTTCTCATCCAAGATTCGGAAAGCCTCCCTTAAATGAAATTCTTGGAGTTCTGCACAATCGCTCCCGATTAAAGCCGCCGACGAATATCCGTTATTAAACGAATATAAAAATGCGTTTCTCATTTTTTCGCCCAAATCATGACCCTGCTGTAATTTCATAATTAAATGGGGGCTCCCCCAATTATCGGATTCGCTCGAATCGGGAAGAAATGAATCGAACCAAAGAATTTTGGGGATATCGAGAAGGCGCACGCATTCTCTGGTTTTTTCCACTAATGCCAGGTAAACTTCTAGGGCAGCTTTTTCACCAATATCTACTGCGAGTCTTGTTTTTACCCGTCCGAGAATCGGATTCTTTAAGAATATATGTAAAATCGGATTTGGCATTCGAACTAGTAGACTGCAAATTGAAATGTTATGCTTTTTATACTGATTCTTACCGGAAATTGAGCAATTAATTTACGTTCAAATGAAACAAAAAGAAACCATCGGATTTTGTCATATACGATAAAATTGAATGCTATATTACTCTCCTCTCGAAGCGATCACGAATTTTGGACGAGGAACGGAAATCCATTCTCAGCCCTTGAAGTTATCCTTTAATAGTAGCATAGCCGACGAAAGACCGCGAAATTCCGGAGAATGAGTAAATTATGAAAAACAGATATAGATGCGCATTCCTGCATTTGATTTTTCCGTTGATTGAATATTTTGCGAGCGATTACAATTTCAAAGGAAAATTCGAAAGGTCCGGTGGATGCGAATCGTGAAACTTTCATCTAGCTATCGACGGGTTGATGTGGGAGCTCATGCACTGACTAAGAATAAAAATAGCTTGCCGCTAAAGCCAATTTGTGATAAGTCGACGCATCGATGCTGTTAGGCTCGGGCGTGTACCTCCGATCCGGCCCCCAGGGCCTGTTGAAAAAGGGATGCAATTTTAGGGAACTTGCTAGATTTACGGAATGGCAAAGTTCAAGAATACGGATCCGAATCAGCTTAGAATGTACGTTTTAGAGTTCAAGGAATTGTTCGGGGAAGAACATCCGATTCACGGTTTTAAGAAAGTCATTGATCGGTTAGATTTCGAAGATTTCGAAAAGAATTACCAGAATGATGAGACTGGCAGACCTGCAATTTCACCGAAGAAAGTTATTTCGGCTCTTTTTTATTCCATTTTAATCGGCAATATCTCGATGCGGGAACTCTGTAGGTTATCCAAACTCAGAGCTGAATTGATCTATCTTCTGGATGGAGAAGAGCTGGATCATAGTTTTATCTCAAAGTTCAGAAAGACTCACAGAACTGAAATCGAAGATCTATTTTCTCAAACGGTATTTCTCGGTTACGAAAGCGGTTATATAGATTTTGAAACCGTTTCCATAGATGGCACTAAGATAAAGGCGAATGCGAATCCCGATGATATAGGGGACCTGGAAAAATTCGAGCTTAGACTTGAACAAATCGAAAAGGTAAGTAAGGTCAAATTTCAAGAATGGGAAAAGTCTGCCGATATGGATCGTTCTCAAATTCGAGACAAAAGAAAAGAATTAGAACTAAAGGCGGAAAAGCTTCAGGATGCGGTAAAATTCCTAAAAAAGCACAAAGACCGTCGTAGAGTCCATCTCTATGAGAGAGATTGCGATCTACAGAAAAAAGGAAACGTATTCCTGGTAGGTTACAATGCTCAAGCGGCGGTCGATTGCAAATCCAACATGATCATTTCTCACAGTGTGGAAACGGAACAATCCGATACTAAGTTTGCGGAGAAAATGATTCGAAAAGTCGAATCTTGCTACGAATTCTTAAGATCGGAAAAACAAGATTTAAATAGAATTCAATATGTCTTAGATGCCGGTTATGCAAGCGAAAGTAATTTCCAGAGATTAAAAGACTTCGATCTTTATTGTCCCGATCAAAAAGTAACAAGGTTATTCCAAGCAGGGAAGATCCCAAAAGTTACCGATTTCTCCAAACGAAGGCCTCCGTTCATCAAATTTATCTATGAAAAGAAAGCCAACAACTTCGTCTGTCCATCGGGCAGAACACTTAAATTCCGATCCGAAAAGTATCTTCATGGACAATACAGTTATTCGGATTACAGATCGACGGGTTGCAACGGCTGTAAGTTGAAACATTTCTGCACAAAAGGTCGATCTAAATCCATTTTGGTGAATTCTAATAACTTGAGAAGAAACTACATTCATTTAAGTCCAAGTAAAAACTACCATCCGAGCGAGCTGAATAATTTCTACACGATGGAAATGCGCAAAAAGTTACAAAACCCGAAATCGAGAAAAATTTATGCCAAACGGTTTTCTTCGATTGAAGGCGTCTTTGGTGCAATGAAAGGATCTCGTGCAGGAAATAGATTCATGACAAAAGGATTGGAAAAAGTTTCTCTTGAATGGTCCGAAAGATGCTCCGCTCACAACATAGGAAAAATTTGCGGATTTCGGTATATTTAAACGATCTGCTACGGCAGTCCTTTCTCTTTTTGCCATTCGCTTTAAAGAGGAAGAAGAATTTTCAGACAAACCAGGCCTCTTTTTCAACAGGCTCCCCACCCAGGAAGGGTGGGGGCACAATTGCTCAAATCGACCTTGCCATTGGACTTGAAATCCCCGGTCTAAGCGGTCCGACTTTGGATTTCCTTAGCCGGATCGATTTCCTTCCAGCTGGAAAATGAATGTCTGTGGAGTAAAAACCAAGCTACGGATAAGAATGCCAAGCCGCCGATAATCGCAAGATTTGCGTTGCTAAAACCGAATAGAATTGCTGTAGCGATTAGAATTGCAAGCCTTGCGGGTTCCATATAAAGCGCCCATCTTTTTAAATCCAAGATTCCTCCGATCGAAATCAGGGAAAGAAAACTGAGTATAAAAATCGTATATTGCACGTTAACCGGGATTACGGAAATTTTTACAAGCATCGCAAAGGTTCCGGTTACGGTTGCCGCGAACCAAACCAATGCGTAAACGGTTAATCCGGTCGGTAACGAAACATCATATTTTTTGAAAGTTTTCTCATTCACTTCGGGAATCGGGTATTGGCCGCCAAGTTCCTCCGGTCTCCAACCGGGCATCGCGACGAAGACTTTAATTTTGTCGATCCAACGAGAGGATTTCCAAGCAAGTTCGAACATCTCCCACCAGTAATGAACGTTCGCCCAAAACGGATTGAAGCTTCGTAGGGGTTTTACGGTCCCGTATACGGGAGTCTCTTCTTCTTTTTGGAAAGTGCCAAACCATTTGTCGAAAACGATTAGGGTTCCACCGTGATTCTTATCGATGTATTTCGGATTGATTCCATGATGTACCCTATGATGGGAAGGAGTGTTGAAAATCGCTTCGAACCAAGAAGGCAGCTTATCGATCGCTTTTGTATGAATCCAAAATTGGTAGATTAAGTTCAGTTGTCCGTTTAAAATCGTGACAATCGGAGGGAATCCTAATAATGCAAGAGGAACGTAGAAGACCCAGGAAAAAAGAGAATGAAAGCTGGCTTGTCGTAACGCGACTGTCAGGTTATATTCTTCACTTTGATGGTGAACGACGTGCCCTGCCCACAGAAAATTGACTTCGTGACTGAGGCGATGATTCCAATAATAGGCGAGATCGTACAAAACGAAGCATGCAACCCAAACAAGAAGAACGATAGACCATGACCAAGTATTGGCGGAAATGCCGAGAAGGTCGTTCGACGGCATCCAAGAAACTCTTTCGCTAGGCCATGCAGGTAGGTCTATGATTCTCCAATTTTCATACATCCAGATGTAAGCCAGAAAGATGATCGTCTTAAAAATGATTCCGAATATCTGACTCGAGACTCCTGCACTCAGATCGTTAATCGAATCGTTTAAGCGATAGAGCCCTCTTTTCTTGTACCAGGAAAAGAATAGTTCTAATCCGATTAATAGGAAAAAGAAGGGAATGGCGATGGTGATAAGATTTATTTTTTCCATACGTTGTTCTCTATAGATCATCTCTTCTTAAGCTCGCATGGTCAATCCAAAACTAGTAACTCAAGCAGGCTCCTTCTTTTCGCATAACAATTGGCTGAAAAAATTCAAGACGTAACGGATGCCGGTTGACTAAAATAAGAATCGTTTCGAACATTCCCTCTTTATGGCTTCAAAAGAATGGTTATTGTACGGGGCAAATGGATATACGGGCGAGTTAATTGCCCGTCGGGCGGTTTCTCGAGGAATGAAACCGGTTCTCGCCGGTAGAAGTCCCGCAAAAATCGAAGCCCTCGCGAAGGAACTTAGGCTAGAATATAGAGTCTTCGGCTTAGACAACTTGGAGACGATAAAAAAGAACGTTCGTTCATTTTCGCTCATCCTTCACTGCGCAGGACCTTTCGTTTCAACATCTGTCCCGATGGCTCAGGCGTGCATTTCTCAAAAAGTTCATTACTTAGATATTACCGGTGAAATTCCGGTGTACGAATCTTTGTTCACTTTGAATCAATCGGCAGTGGAAGCGGGAATTTTGCTCCTGCCCGGAGTGGGTTTCGACATAGTGCCGACGGATTGCGTTGCAGCTTCCTTGAAAAAAAAATTGCCGTCCGCGACGGAATTGGAACTCGCTTTCGTCGGCTTAAGCGAAGTTTCACCCGGCACGATGAAAAGCGCCCTTGCTCAGCTTCCTTTCGGCTCTAAGATTCGTAAGAATGGGGAGATCGTAGGAGTTCCTCATTTAAGTTCGAGTAAAACGATATCGATCAAAGATAGGACGTATCGGATATACGGAATTCCCTGGGGTGACGTATTTACCGCATACATTTCAACCGGCATTCCGAATATTCAGGTGTTCACCGATATTCCAGAGCAACAAGTTAAGGCGATGAAATATTTAAGACCTTTTCTATCGTTATTGAAGTTATCTCCGGTTCTGAAAGCGATGCAAGCCTTAGTGGGAAAGACGATTAAGGGACCTGGAGAAGAAACTAGGACTAACGTGAAGACTCGTGTGTGGGGAGAAGTTAGAGCTCAATCCGGAAAGTCGATTTCTTTACTATTGGAATGCAAAGAAGGATACGAGTTCACGATTGAATCTTCGATCCTTGCCGTACAAAAAGTATTGAACGGAAAGGGTGGAAAAGGATTTCGCACTCCTAGCTTAGCCTTCGGTTCCGATTTTGTATTGGAAGTGCCGGGCTCTAAATGGGAATTCATCGAGCGAAAAGATTAATTCGATTCGGCGGCATGACGTTTTGACTTTCTACGAGAAATTCGATTAAAAAATTTCTTTACACTTTCATTATGCGCGCGATATTTCCTTTCGCATGATCGAGACTTTCTTAATTCGTCATTCTTACAAAATCGTGCTCGTTCTTTTTGTCGGATTGCACTCCTTTTGTTCCGGCGTAAATATACTTACAGTGACGAATGCCGAATCTTCGACCCATCCGATCGTTGGTGATTCCAATTTTATCCAAATTTTATCAAAGGGGAATTGGATTTTTTCCAAGCAATCGGCTATCGGCGGGAATCCTCAGCAAGGGGAAAGCATACTTTCGTCCTCGGCATGCAGTAGAAGCTTTCTCGGGTTAGTCGGCTGGGGGGATTCATCTATGGAAGAAATTTTGCGACGATCACGTATTAAGAAAATTGCATTCGTGGAATACACTCAGGAAGCATGGTTTTCCGGGCTTCTATTTCATTCCTTTTGCACTATTGTAAACGGAGAAGGAGATGAATTGGAGAAAGATTCCAAGATTCTTAAGGGGAACGATCCTCTCTGATCGGAATATAGAGAGGATTTCTGTGATTTTAAGAATGAAAGTTAATGTTCTATCGATTCTGTCTTTTTGCCTTCTCATAAATTGTACTGGATGGAATCTTTTGAGCGCGGGATCGCCGCGAATTGAGACGCATCCGATTCGTGGTGGAAGTAATCCGGCTCAATCGATTTCAAGAGGAGGCTTTCTTTTTTTTGAGACGAGCAGTTGGACGGGAGATCTTTCAAAGGCGGCACCGACCGATTTCGGCGAGTCCTGTGCTTATAGTATTTTTTCCGTTTACGCTTATGGGGATTCAAGTGTGGAAGCTTCCATCAGAAATGGAAATATTCAGGATGTAGGGTTTGTTGAATTCGATCAAATTGCAGTTTTGGGGGGGACGGTGTATCAATCTTTTTGCACGGTAGTTTGGGGGAAAAGGAGTGAGTCGATACGGCCCGCTCGTTCCGACGGAGAAAAACAATGAGTCAGTCTCGAAGAACTTACGTCATAATCCGGATCTATCTTTTACTATTAGGTTTCCTTCTTACGACTTTGAGCTGCGCTTCGGGACCCGTTTCCGGTATACTCTATTCGAAAACTTCTTTTCCCGGAACGATCAATCCTGACTCGTCGGTTCGTAGAGAGTTGAGAGCTGAAGGTTGCGTACATAATTTTTTGACTCTTTTTTCAGTCGGCAATGCAGGAGCGGGCGAAATCGCTTTCAAAAATGGAATTAGCCGAGTTTCACTGATCGATCATTCTAGCTTACAAATCCTAACCCTACTTTATCGAAATTACTGTACGATCGTAATCGGAGAGAAAGGATGAGGAGTTCGATTTTTTACTTATCCTTCGTTTTGTCGTTCGCGGTCGCTTCCTGCACTTCGACTCCCGAACCTGGCTGGATCTATACGAATAATAAATATCATTTGTCCGCAGATCCTGCCGGACATACAGTCACGTCCGCTAGGATTTTGAAAAAAGGGGAATCTTGCACTTTTGGATCCGTTCTTTTTTACTTCGGCTATTACGGGCAGCAGGTTTCTTTGAAGGAAACTCTTATTCGGAGTAAGATCTCGAAAGTTGCCCTGATCGATCGGAGCACTGAAAGTTATTTGATGGGGCTGGTTTATTTCGATTGTATCGAGGTCTGGGGGGAATGATTCAAAACCGAAATCCGTTTCTCCAGTTCCATCGTTGGAGAATTTTAAAATTCCTTAATATTTTTCTTCTTCTCTCTTTTTCCGACTGTATCTCTCTGCGGGTGTACGTTCCTCGCACCTATCCGGGCGTTCTGGATAGCGTCGAGCAATGGAGAAAATACAAAGATCTCGGGACTCACGGAGAATCTTCGTTGACCGCAGCGCCTAGTATTATCGTCGAATTTCCGGAAGAATCAAAAACCCAGTTTGCCAAACGCAATCCTACTTGGTTATTTTTTGCTCCCAATTACCTAAAGAACGAGTACGGTCCGTTGACTTCTCTCATGAGAAAGGAATTTTCGGAGCATCCGGACGAATATAGGGGAAATTATCGAATCGTTATAAAGCGGTTCGATTTGTCCACTAAGGACAATTGGATCGTTCATCCGTTTACGAATCTCGTCAGCGTAAATTTCGAGGCGGATGTTTTTTCAGCCGGAAAAAATGACCTGATTTGGCAATTTCGTTTTCAAGATAGCATCGAATCCGCCACCACGGACGCTATGTTTGTTATCTCTACGATCTCTCTTGTCGGCTGGATTATTTATATGCCGTATCTGGGTTACAGGGGAAATCGAGAAGACCAATTGAATCAACTAGGTCGAATTGCTCTATTAGAATTTTTTGAAGGATGGAAACGGCATCCTGTGTTGGGTTCTTCCATTAACCCTGCCGGAAGGAGGGAGTAAGGTGAACGGAACTAAGTATTTTTCCCTTCTCCTTCTCGGTGCAGTTTTACAGCTGGGGTGTCTGTATTCGGCGGAAAAAAGATACACGATCGGACAACCGTACGATCCGAACGAAGAGTATTATTTTTCGGAAGATAATCCTCAATTCGAAGAGGGAGTTCCGAATGGCTTCCTTGACGGGTTAGGAAATATCTTGGGGGTTTTGAGTAAAATCGTGATCGGAGACAAGCGAATGAGTAATCATCGAATCTCCGAGGAGACTAAGAATTTCTTAAAAGAATATATCAAAGATAATAATCTAAGCGATGTAAAGGTTCGCTTTAACCAATATTCTCCCGGCAGCGATTTTATGAGACTCTGGCGATCTAAAAACGTGAATCCGTTGTTAAAGTGGACTTTCGGTTTGTTTACCTGGGTCTTGGAGCTTGTTTTTCCCGAGCGAATTTTCGCTAATTGCGGCTTACCTTATGTATGCGGGGGAGATCACTACAATCCCTATACCAATACGATTCATATCTATTCCGACTTGCCTGCCGCCGCTGTGCATGAAGGAGGACACGCAAAAGATTTTTCGCTCCGCAAATATCGAAGTCTATATACTTTCTCATACATGATTCCGATTTTAGGAACCTTCTATCCTGAAGCTCGCGCATCGGACGACGCAATTCGATATTTTAGATATCGATGCGATCTCGCGACTCAAATGCATGCCTTCCACGTTTTATATCCTGCTTACGGGTCTTATATAGGCGGCCAATTCATCGGATTGGTTGGAGTAATTCCAGGATACATTGTCGGATCCAGGAGCGCCACGGAAGTCTTACGCCGAGAGCCTCCTCGAGAATGCCAGATTGCGAAGGAACTGGAATCCAAGAAAAAATAAATTTCCGATCGATATGCTTTGTTCGAATCCCCTAGTTTTGATTGCGGTCTGCAATTTTTAGATAGGATTTGCTACAGATTTTTCCCAGAATTCCAGATTTTCCCGATCGCAAAACCCAATTAGAAATCCAAAAATTTAAAAAAAATAGTCTAGGGGACTTGCATTTTGCTCCTCAATGAATTATATTGCTTAATTATGGAGCAATATAAAATAAATAGATTAAAAAATAAGCGACCAATCTAAATTCTGCTTGTTAAATAGAAGGCATGCCCGTACTTTCCGGTAAGAGATGGAGGAATTTCTATGCTCCTGACAAACTATCAAACAGATTCATTTTACGATGAGATGTTCTCGCCAGAAGGCGGGATCCGGCAGAGTTACCATACCTTGAAATCCAGAATCGAAGGGATGGACGACAAGGAGTTGTTCAAGCGCAAAAGCTCGGCGGAAAAAGCTCTGCTCTCTTTAGGAATTACCTTCAACGTTTACGGTGATGAGGAAGAAGAAGAGAGGATCATGCCTTTCGATATCATTCCAAGGATCGTAACGGCTCACGAGTGGAAAAAATTAGAGGATGGATTAAAGCAGCGAATCCGTGCGCTCAATCTTTTTGTCCAGGATATATACGGTGATGAAAAAATCATCAAAGACGGAATTATTCCGGCGGAAATCATTTATAGCAGCACCGGCTACTTGAAGGAATGTAAAGGAGTCGTTCCTCCCAAAGGTACTTGGATTCATATCACCGGAACGGATCTGGTTCGCGACGGGGACGGGAGAATGCTTGTGCTCGAGGATAATCTCCGTTGTCCGTCGGGCGTATCCTATGTATTAGAAAATCGTGAAGTAATGAAGAAGACGTTTCCGGAATTGTTCGCAAGTCTTTCCGTCCGTCCGATTTACGATTATCCGATCAGGCTTCGAGGAATGCTCGAGCATATTTCGGGAAAACCGAATCCTAATATCGCGGTTTTGACTCCCGGAATCTATAACTCGGCCTATTATGAGCATAGCTTTTTAGCGTCTAGGATGGGAGTTCCTTTAGTCGAAGGAACCGATCTGGTAGTTAAGGACGACAAACTTTACATGAGAACCACTCATGGATTGAAACAAGTGGATGTTCTTTATCGAAGGATAGACGATATTTTCATGGACCCGAAGGTGTTCCGTAAGGATTCCTTGCTCGGAGTGCCCGGGATTTTCGAAGCTTTTAGAAAAGGAAATGTTGCTCTTGCAAACGCTCCAGGCACCGGAGTTGCCGATGACAAGGTAATCTATTCTTTCGTACCGGAAATCATTAAATATTATCTGGGTGAGGAAGCTATCATTCCGAATGTTCCTACTTATCTTTGTTCCAGAGAAAAAGATTTGAAATACGTTCGGGAGAATATCTCAAATTTAGTCGTAAAAGCCGCGAACGGGGCCGGCGGATACGGAATGATCATCGGCCCCGTCGCAAGTGAAAAGGAACGGGAAGAGTTCATCAGAAAAGTGGAAGCGGATCCGCGTAATTACATCGCGCAACCTGTGCTGAATCTTTCCCGTGTTCCCACTTTGGTAGAGAATAAATTGGAAGGTCGTCATGTCGACTTACGACCGTTTATTCTTTATGGAGAAGATATTTATGTGATGCCCGGAGGGCTTACAAGAGTCGCTTTGCGTAAAGGATCGTTGGTCGTAAATTCTTCGCAAGGCGGGGGATCCAAAGATACATGGGTCATGGGTCATGGATGAGTAAATAGGCACCGGGGTATATTCCCGGCAAGCGGAACCGTAGTAAAAAACGAACTAGAGAGGTTTCCTATGCTGAGCCGAGTCGCCGAATCCGTGTATTGGATGAATCGATACATGGAGAGAGCGGAGAATTATTCCCGCTTTCTTGATGTAAATTTCCAGCTTTCTTTGGATTTAAACGAAGATGCGAATCGTCAATGGATGCCGTTGGTCTACACGACGGGAGATAACGAACTTTTTACTAAGAAGTATTCCCTTCCCACAAAGGAAAATGTGATTCATTTTATGAGTCTGGACGTCGAAAATCCGAACTCCATTATGAATTGCTTAATTAGGGCCAGGGAAAACGCACGAACGATTCGTGAGAATATTTCCACACCTATGTGGGAAGTGATTAACGAGTTTTATCTTACGTTTCGTACGAGAAAGAAATTCGAGGAATCGGATATGCCCGGAATCGCCGAATTTTTTAAATCAATTCGAAATCAATGCTTGTTGTTTTATGGATGCCAAGAAGCCACCATTTCACACGATGAAGTTTGGCATTTCGCTTTGTTGGGAAGATTATTGGAAAGGGCCGATAAGACGACTCGGATTCTGGATATGAAATATTTCATTCTGCTTCCGTCTCATGAAGAAACAGGGTCGACCTTGGATTTGATTCAATGGCTATCCCTTCTGAAATCAGCAAGTGCTCACGAGATGTTTAATCGAATATATACAAGGATCACGCCTAAGAATATCGCTCAATTCTTGATCTTGGATAAGCTCTTCCCGAGAGCGATTCGATTTTGTTTGTCTAAAACCTTCGATAGCTTAAAGATTCTAAGCGGTACCGACAAGGATTCGTATGCGAACGAAACGGAACGTCGGGTCGGACTATTATTATCCGAAATGAACTACGCTTCCATCGACGAGATTTTTGGGACGGGCATGCATGAATATTTGGATCAGTTGCAAGTCAGATTGAACGGTATTGCGTCGGAGTTGGACGAAACATACTTCAGGAATTAATATTTACGAATGTCGTTATTGGTATCTCTAACACACGAAACATCTTACGAATATGACAAAGCGGTTTCTCTTTCCCCGCATGTGATTCGCTTGCGTCCGGCTCCCCATTCTCGGACTAAGATTATCTCCTATTCGCTTCAAGTGGAACCGGCCAAGCAATTTTTAAATTGGCAACAGGATCCGTTCGGAAATTACCAAGCGAGACTCGTTTTTCCCGAAAAAACGAATCGGCTTAGGATTCTCGTGGATCTAATCGTCGAAATCCAAGTCTTTAATCCGTTCGATTTTTTTCTGGAACCGGATGCGGAAGAGGCGCCTTTTATTTATTCCGATTCTTTACGGAGGGAGCTCATGCCGTATTTGAGCGCTTCCGACGGAAGTTATGCGTTGGCGAATTACATTTCGCAACTTAGGAAAGACGGAATATTACAAAAAGCTCGTACCGTCGATTACTTGGTTCGATTGAATCATCGAGTCTATGAAGACATCTCCTATGTTATTCGTATGGAACCTGGCGTGCAGACGTGCACTGAAACTTTAGAAAAGAAATCCGGATCCTGCAGGGACTCCGCTTTCCTGTTGGTTCAAATTTTACGACATATAGGCCTGGCTGCACGTTTCGTTTCCGGGTATCTCATTCAATTAAAGCCGGACGAAGTTCCGATAGACGGACCGGCCGGTCCAACCGAAGACTTTACCGATTTGCATGCCTGGGCCGAAGTCTATTTACCCGGCGCAGGTTGGGTGGGTCTCGATCCAACGTCCGGTCTACTCACCGGCGAAGGCCATATTCCTTTGGCTGCCGTTCCCGAACCTTCCAGCGCCTCGCCGGTATTCGGATATTCCGATCCCGCAAACGCTAAATTCCATTTTCACATGGCCGTAAAACGAATAAAAGAATCCCCGCGTGTCACGAAACCGTACACTGAAGAAAGGTGGGAAAAGATTCTCAAATTAGGGAAAAAAATCGATGATAAATTAAGAAAAAATGATATTCGATTGTCGATCGGAGGAGAGCCGACGTTCGTTTCCGACACTGACCGCCAGAATCCGCAATGGAATACAGATGCGCTCGGAACCGAGAAACTTTCTTTGGCGGAAGAGTTGCTAGCTAATCTTAGAAAACGATTCGCTCCCGGTTCGGTCGTTCAGGTTACTCAAGGTAAGTGGTATCCTGGGGAGCCTTTGCCTCGTTGGTCCTTGAATGCATTTTGGAGACGGGACGGGGATAAGCTTTGGCAGGAAGAAGCATATTTATCTTCCGCTAAGGAAAAAAAAGACGCGGATCGAGATGACGAGCTGACTAAAGCCGAAACAATCGGCGAGCAAATTTGCGTTTCGCTAGGACTTTCTAACAAACACATGATACCCTTATTCGAAGACGGCTTCTATTATCTATGGAAGGAAGGACAGTTGCCGAAATGGGAAAAGCCGGAATCTCCGAAGGACGACGATTTTTCCTTTGAATCGCTGGAAAGAAGGCGAGTACTTTCCGTGTTGGAAAAGGACTTTAAATTAAAGAAAGGATTCGCTATTCCATTACAATATAATTATATTTTAAAGCGTTGGGAAAGTTCTGAATGGACTTACCGTCGGGAACGTCTATATTTGGTACCAGGCGACAGTCCCGCCGGTTTACGCCTTCCGTTCGCTTCCATTGCGGATTCCTTTCGTCTTTCCGCAGTTCTTACCGATGTTGCGGAACCAAGCAAACTCCCTTCCTATAAGGAACTTTCAAAGAAAGTCAAAGAGCGATCACAAAAAGAGGGAAAATTTTATCCGAACGGAAAAGAACTTCCGATTCGAAGTACTTTAGTAATCGAACCCCGTCTCGGGGTTTTACATATATTTCTTCCGCCGATCGAGCGTTTAGATATCTGGTTGGATTTATTGACCTCCATCGAAGATGCCTGCCTTCGAACAAAGCTGCCGATCGTATTCGAAGGATACGAACCTCCGCATGATAATCGATTGTCCCTATTTAGAATTACACCCGATCCGGGCGTAATCGAAGTGAATCTACATCCTTCCTCCGATTTTGAAGAATTGGCGGAGAAGACTCGGATTCTTTACGAGGAAGCGAAAGCGATCAAACTCAGTGCGGAAAAATTTCAGATAGGCGGTCGTCATTCGGGAACCGGAGGCGGCAATCACATCACGGTAGGCGCAATGACTCCGGCTGACAGTCCCTTCCTGCGAAGACCGGATTTACTGAGAAGCTTGGTTAGTTACTGGCAGCATCATCCGTCCTTATCCTACTTATTTTCGGGGTTATTCGTAGGACCGACTTCTCAAGCTCCTCGGTTGGATGAAGGTAGGGACGAGGCTTTGTATGAATTCGAATTGGCGGCAAAGCAAGTCGATGAAAGAAAGAAAGACCTCCCTCCATGGCTAATCGATAGATTGTTTCGAAATTTGCTAGTCGACCTGACTGGAAATACTCATCGAGCGGAGATTTCGATCGATAAATTATATCCTCCTGCCGGACCTCGATTGGGATTGGTGGAGTTAAGAGCGTTTGAAATGCCGCCACATTACCGAATGAGCGTCGTCCAACAACTTCTCGTTTTATCCCTCTTAGGTCGTCTTTGGGAAAAACCTTATAAGAAGTCCCCGGTACATTGGGGAACGGAATTACACGATCGTTTTCTACTACCACATTATGTTTGGAACGATTTTAAGGACGTCTTAAGAGATTTAAAAGATCACGGATATCCTTTCGAGGATGATGATTTTCTTCCGTTCTTCGAGTTTCGATTTCCCGTATACGGAACTCTCAAGAAAGACGACATCTTTCTGGAATTACGACTTGCATTAGAACCTTGGAATGTTCTTGGAGAAGAATCTTCCTCGTTCGGGACCTCTCGATCCGTCGATTCCGCAGTGGAACGATTACAAGTAAGAGTCGAGGGTTGGACCAATGAGCGTTTTCAATTGGCCTGCAATGGGGTCGAAGTTCCATTGCGCCCTACGGGTAAGCCGGGGGAGGCAGTGGCCGGCATTCGCTTCAAAGCCTGGAATCTTCCGTTTACCCTCCATCCAAATTTACCCGTCCAAAATCCTCTCGTCTTCGACATTTGGGATTCATGGTCGAACCGGCCTGTCGCCGGATGTAGATATTACGTTTCTCATCCCGGTGGAAGGGCCTATGAGACTTTCCCGGTGAATTCCTTCGAGGCGGAAAGCCGGAGGATTTCACGGTTTTTCCCGGATGGGCATTCCGGCGGTTTGAAGGAATCACCTCGAAAAGTAGAAAAATCGCATCCGTACACTTTGGACCTAAGATGGGTGGATAAGAATATCTAATCGTCCCTTAAGCCGGTAATACATGATTTTCGTCAATTTTTGAGAATCTTTCTCAAAAACACTTGTCCTCAAAAGGCCCTAGTTAATCTTGATTCTCAGATCCAAGTTTAATAACGGCTGAGGCGAAACGATGTATCGTTCGGGTTTTCGTTCCTTTTGGGAACTTTCTGTCAAAAAATCCTATTTTCTACTTAGAATTTGTTCCGGTTACGGAATACTTCTTACCTCTCTTCTATCATTTTTCCTCGTAATTTCCTGCAATCCAAGAAACGAGTCGGCAAGCGATTCCTCACTGATCAACGGTTTCCTTTATAGGATGTTTAATTCCTACGATCCTAGGCTCTTTTTACAAAACATGGGTCGAAATATTATTCCTCCATTATATGCCGACCTAAACGTAAAGGCGCAAGATTTAATAACGAAAGCCACCGCGCTATCGACTTGCAACGCAGGGACTCTCTCCAATTTTCAAGCTTCCTGGCTAGCGAATATTTCTGCGGTTAAAAAAGTGGAACTATATCGCTTCGGGCCTTCCAACACCTACTATCCTCTATTCGACGCTTGGCCCGGAGAAGCTATGAAGACGGTGAGTCCTGAATCACCACCTAGCAACGGTGATATGGACGATTTGGATGCGTCTCCCGGTTTCTCGGGCACTGCGACGGCATATATCGGTACTTTAGACAAGGATGCAAAAGGTCTTCCGGCTATCGAATACGTCGTTTTTATAAAACCGGGAAGCTACGGCGCTACGCCACTTGCCTGCTCGGATATGAGCGCCAATCGCTATCAACTTTTATTGGCGTTAGTTAACGATTATGCGGCAAACGTTGCCGCTCTCGCTGCGGCTTGGGCTCCGAACGGGACCTCCCCTTATGGGGAACAGTTGGCGACCGCAGGGACTGGCTCGACCGCGTTTCCAAATTCCGGCGGAGCGTTGGATACGATCTTCGCCGCCGCCGTTCGCGAATTAACGACGATGAAAGATGGAAAGTTGGAAGTTCCTGCAGGTCTTTCGCAGGGAGGAAACGGCTCCGTTATCAATCTCAGTTTGTCCGAATCCCGTTTTTCCGGAAATAGCATACAGAACCTGCGCGATAATCTTTCTTCCTTCAAAACGTTCTACTTAGGAGGCGGAGGGACCGGCTTATCCGATTACGTCACTTTTTATAGTCCGACCTTGGATACTCAGGTGAAGGCTCAAATTACCCTCTTAGAATCCACACTTAATTCGTTTAATAATATTAGCGCAGGTAATATGGCCGCAATCAAACAAGCCGTCACTCAATTAAATACCTTATTGACGATTTTGAACACGCAGCTTGCGGCGATCGTCGGTAGCGGTGTCGTGTCAGGACATGGAGGGGATGGAGATTGATGGTGTACAAATCCTATTTGCGCACGTTCATTCTTTACTTATTTCTGCTTCTTCCGATTTCAACGATCCTTTCCCAACCGAACGGCGGAACTGAAGAAGAAAAACCTAAAAACGGAAATGAAACGAAAGAACAACCGTCCAAGGAAGAGGAAGATATCAACGAAAAACGGCGCAGGTTTTTAGAAAGCGGACAGATCAACGTGATCGGATCCAAGGACGAAGACCTAAAAAAGATCCCGGGATCGGCTAACGTCGTCGGAAAGAAAATTCTGAAAGAGACGAGTCCGATCGATTCGATGGAAGCCTTGAGAAGGGTCCCGGGCGCCACAATTCGCTACCAGGATGCTGTCGGTCTTACTCCAAACATTGCGTTTCGCGGTGTGAGCAATGAGGAATCCAGAAAAACGCTGATTTTGGAGGACGGTGTTTTCACTTCTTTGAGTCCTTATGGGCAACCGGAAAGTTATTTTATTCCTCATATCGATCGTATGGAAAGAGTCGAGGTAGTGAAGGGTTCCGGCTCCATTCTATTCGGCCCTACGACTTTGGGTGGTATCGTCAATTTTGTGACTCGAAAGCCTCCCGAAAAACCGACTCTAAATTTGAAATTGATCGGGGGAATAAACGGGTACGCTTCCAACTTGGTTCAATACGGCGGGACGGTCCAAAACACGAATACCGCTTATGACGTTTCGTATTTACATACCCAGGGAAACGGATTTAGAAATTATCAAGGTTTTAACGTTAACGATTTTAACGTTAAATTAATGCAAAAAATCGGGGATAAGGATACGGTTTTTCTAAAGTATCAAGTCTACCAACAAGATTCACAGGCCACCTATCTGGGACTAACTCAAGGATTGTACTGGAAAGACCCGAAAATCAACCCGGCTCGTTTCGATAGAAAGCATGTGGAACGCCAGGCTGCAGTCATCGGGCATGATCATGCCTTCAACGAAAATTGGAAATTGATTACCCGTTCGTATTGGACGAATGTCGGATTCGATTTTAAGCAGGAATCCTATTCTTATAATAGCCCGAACGAACTCGGTCTCCCGACTCCACCTACCGGAAACGTCTTTGCAGTGTATTCTCCCGCTCCCATCGGAAACCGTCCGGGAGACGTGATTTACATGTTAAATACCACTCCGAATCGGCACCAATTTTTTCGGACGGGTGGATTGGAAACGAAACTGGAAGGTAAGTTCGTTGCCTTCGGTTTAGAGCACGAAATCTCCGGCGGGGCACGGGCACATTATGAAACTGTAAATGCGGCTTATAACCAATTTCCGTATCCGACGATGAATCAAGGAATTACGACTCAACAGCAGACTCGGAATGCGAGAGCATACGCCACCTATGTTCAGGACTCAATTAAACTGACCGAGCGGTTGAAAATTATTCCGGGAGTCAGATACGAATATATTTCGCAGGGAGTATTCACTCATCGAAAATTCGCCACGGCTACCGATGTAACGTACGGATTGGCTACGACCGTAGGTCAGAATATCCTAGTAAATCAGGCTAACGAGAGTTATACGAAAGTGGTTTTACCCGGTTTCGGAATAACCTATGATTTGATGGAGAAGTTCATGTGGTTTGCAGGCGCTCATACGGCCTTTGCCCCTCCCTCATTTTCCACCATCCTGAATCCTTCGTTAGGGTTAGGGTATAAGCTTAACGCGGAAAGGTCCAATAATTACGAGACCGGTGTTAGAGGGAATATTACGAAATACTTCTATACTCAAATAAGCACGTATGCATTATTCTTTTCCAATCAGATCGTGAACACGAACGAGGCCGGTTCCTCGATAGGAGCGGTTCCGATCAACGCCGGTAAGTCGGTGAACCGAGGCGTGGAAAGTAATTTCGTATTCGATTTCGGGAAGTTCGCGGAGTCTCGCTGGGAGATACCTCTGGAAATCGCGTATTCTTATACTCGTGCGATTTCGACGACTTACGTTCCGGTCGGAACGATTCAGAATGCAGACGGTACGGTAAGCGTAACGAATCAACCGTTGTTCAGCGTTAACTCTGCCGGAAACGTTATCAAAGTAAATACGAGCGGGAATTATCTCCCGTATGTTCCGATGCACACGGTCATCACCGCCTTCGGCGTTAAAAGTCCTCGCGGGTTTTACGTAAGAGTAGAGTATCAACATTTCGATAAACAGTATTCCGATTTACAAAACACGAAAAACCAGAGTTCGGATGGTAGCCAGGGTGTGGTGCCGGCATACGGGATTTGGAACGCAGACTTCGGCTATGAGGTTCCCGGAGGAAGATGGTCGATATTTGTGAACGGTAAAAATTTGGAAGACCGAGTCTATATTTCCGGAAGACTTCCGGTCGGAATCCAGCAAGGACCGTATCGTCAGATCAATATCGGGGCGACGCTGAAATTGGATTAGGTTTTCGGCCTTTTCAGCGGGTGATTTCGATAGCTGGAGCTCCGGAATTCGTTGTTGCCGATAAAAATGGAAACTTAGATTTGCTCCTAAAGCACCTTTCCTTTGTGTAAAAACGGCTTCGGGTCGTTCGAAAGGATGGAAAAAATCTGGACCGAACCGGAAAATGACTTCCGGAAGATGAGCCAGCAAGCTTCCCAGAACAATAGTCTCCTATCCGGATATTTTCCTGTCTCCGGAATTTTTGACGAGGTATGCTCTCATCAAGGAATACCTCGCGATAAATACGATTTTCTTCTTCGTTCTTTCGATCATTTAGGGGCTTCCGAATTACGTCGGAGAAAAGAAGATAGTCTTAGGATTCTTCGCGAGAACGGAGTCACGTATAATGTTTACGGAGACGATCGTGAAAGAATCTGGTCTCTGGATTTATTCCCGCTTTTGATGGAAAGTAAAGAGTGGGATCAAATCGAAAGAGGTCTGATCCAACGCTCCGAATTGCTGGACGAAATTCTTAAAGACGTTTACGGTCCTAGAAAGCTTCTCTATGAACGAAAAATTCCCCCGCAAGTATTGTTTCATTCAGGCGGATTTTTGCGCGCTTGTTCGCCAATTTACGATAATTCAACGTTTCGATTGGCGTTCGTGGCGACGGATATCAGTCGCGATAAGAGCGGTAATTTTTTCGTAATCGGGGATCGAGTTCAAGCCCCGTCAGGATCCGGTTATGCTCTCGAAAACCGAATCGTTCTTTCCAGAGTTTTTCCGTCGATTTACCGCGATTCCCAAGTCCATCGAGTCGCGTTATATTTTAGATCTTTAAGAAAAACATTATATAATTTATCTCCGACAAAGGACCGTGATCCGCTGATCGTACTTTTGACGCCCGGTCCGGGGAATGAAACGTATTTCGAGCACGCGTATCTCGCCGGATATCTGGGGTTTACTTTAGCGCAAGCCGAAGATCTGACCGTCCGTGAAAATAAGGTTTTCTTAAAAACGGTGGAAGGTTTACAGCAGGTGGACGTTATTTTTCGTCGCGTCGACGATTGGTTTATGGATCCTCTTGAATTAAAGGGAGATTCTCTATTGGGGGTTCCGGGAATTCTAGGAGCGGTAAGAGCCGGGACGATCGTAGTTGCAAATCCGATCGGCTCGGGTTTCCTTGAAAATCGGGCTTTGCATGCCTATTTGCCCGCATTATGTAAATTTTATTTAGGGGAGGATTTAATTCTCCCTAACGTAACGACTCATTGGATGGGGGAAGAATCCTCCCGAGCGGAAGTATTCTCAAATTACGAAAAATACGTTTTAAAGCCTGCCGTTCGCTCCTCCTTCGAACCCTCCGTATTTTTATCCCAACTTTCCCAATCCGAGCGAGACGAGTGGAGAGCGAAAATTAACGCGAAGCCGGAGAAATACGTAGCTCAGGAAATTCTAAGCGGATCAACCTGTCCCGTTTTCTCCGGAAATTCGGAAGGCTTATCGGTAGGAAAATCGGTTCTAAGAACTTTTTCCTGTCTGTCCGAAAACGGATACACGAGTATGCCCGGCGGCTTAGTTCGGGTTGCGCCGAAACATGACGAACTTATCGTTACGAACCAAAGAGGGGCGGTGTCCAAAGATCTTTGGATTTTATCGTCGGAAGAAAAGAAGGATATCACGCTCCTCCCGGGTAATGTCGAACGAATCCCGCTTAAGAGAAAGGGGGCTGGAGTTCCAAGTCGCGTCGCGGACAATATGTTCTGGATGGGGCGTTATGCGGAACGTGCTGAAAATATGGCTAGGCTCGTTCGAGAAGGAGTGAATAAAATTCTCGAATCGGAAGAATCCTATGAAAGAGATCAGTCTTCCGTCCTTCTCGGAATTTTAAGCCAAGTCTCGAATTTTTCGGGAGGGTTCGGAGAGGCAATCGGATCCGGATCCTTGGAGGCTGTCCGTGATAAAGTTTATGAGATGGTTACCTCGCATTACTCATCGGGAAGCATTCGACATGATCTGAATTTCTTTGTCCGAACCACTAAATCGGTGCGGGATCGGATTTCCGACGATACCAGATATTTGATTTCTCAGATTGAAAGCGAATCTCCGAGCGATTCTTCTTACGGAGAAATCCTAGAATACTTGCAAAAATTGGTCACTCTTCTCTCTTCCCTGTCCGGATTATCGTCCGAAAATATGAGCCGCGAGACCGGGTACTATTTCCTGGATTTGGGAAAACGGTTGGAGCGATCCCAGTTTTTAGCGAGAGTACTACTTTCCGTAGTCAACCAAACGACTCTTTATAATAAAGGCGTTTTCGAAAGTCTATTAAACGTAAATGATATTCGAATTACATATCGTAGAAGATATAAATATAGAATCGAAGCCGAATCTGTAATCGATATTCTTATATTCGACGAAACGAATCCTCGTTCTCTGGCTTATCAATTGTCCAGGATTCGAGAAAACGCCTTGATGATTTCCGGAGTCAACGGAGATCTTCCGGAGGAAGTTCGACTTTTCAACGAACTTGTCGCTCGATTTAAGGAAGAGGATGCCAAACGGTTATTCGAATACGCTGACCCGGCGGGGGGCTTGCGCCGCTGGTTGGACGATATCTTTCTGCAATTGAAGGCAGTTGCGGATGCCTTAGCGAAAAAATATTTCCGCTACGTGGAAAATCAGGTTCGCCTGGGAGGACCGTATGGCTGAGTATTCCGTGCGTCATCTTACGCATTATACGTACGAAAAGTCGGTGGCGCATTGTTTAAATTTGGCTCACCTTTGTCCGGATTCGAATGATCGTCAGATTTGCCGGGAACTTAGGATCACTGTCGAGCCGAAACCTAAATTAACGGAATTTCGGAGAGATTATTTCGGAAATACGGTTTATTCTTTTTCCGTCGACGAGCCTCACACCGTTCTTTCCGTACTTGCCGAAGCCAAAGTTACTACGGATTCCGTCTTTACCCAATTTTCAAATTCTCCGACCGGTTACGAGGTTTTACAGGCCTTGAATCATTGTTCCACGAAGGAGGAAATGGAAGCTCTTGAATTTATCGGCGATTCCCTATTCGTAGTTCGGTCCGAATTATATTCGGAATTTTTAAATCGGTTTCTCCCGTTGAATAAGCCTTATTTGGAAGCCGTACTGGAATACGTAATGCGGTTTCGTGAAGAATTCAAATTCAAAGCGGGGAGTACGAATATATACACTCCTTTGGAAGAAGTGTTGGATAAGAAGGAAGGTGTTTGTCAGGACTTCACTCACTTATCCATCGCTGCGTTTCGTTCCATGGGATTTCCCTGCCGGTATGTATCCGGTTATATCGAAACGTATCCGCCGACCGGTAAACCTAAATTAAGGGGAAGCGATGCAACTCATGCTTGGATATCCGTTTACTGTCCGGGATTAGGTTGGTATGATTTCGATCCAACCAACGGTAAAAGCATAACGGAAGAGTATATTTACACTTCCGTGGGACGGGATTTTTCGGATGTTTCTCCGTTACGGGGAATCCTATTCGGAGGAGGAAAGCATAAGTTGAAAGTCGAAGTGGATGTGATTCAGTTGGGTGATTCTTCCGGAATCGCGACGGACATTTAATTCGATTTTTGGTCGAGGTTTTCGCCAAGAAGGCGATCGCAATCGATATCCTATTAAAAGAAAACCCTCCTTTTTAGGGGAGGGCAATGCTGGGATCAGGTACAGTGAATTCTTAAGCTGGAGCCAAATCTCCGGATACGAAACGCTTCCAAGTCTTTAATGCGACTTTGAAATCCGATTTAGCGTCTTTGACCGCTTTTTTATCGACTTCTTCTTGCTCGGTTTTGAGAGCTAGCAAGCGCAGTTGTCTTTCCTGGACGGTCTTACGTAGCGATTCCAATCTTTCTTCGAATCCAGGAGCTAAAGATTCGGATTTAACTTCTAGTTTATTGCGAAGTCTCTTTTCATCCATGATCATTTTCTTACGAAGAATCTGTTCGTCCGAAATAGTCTTAAGGTCGCTAGCAAGTCCTAAGTAGGAGAAGATATTGATCAGCCATTTAGTCGGATCATAATCGTGCCAGCGGATTCCGTTTCTATAATCCGCTTGGAATTCGTGGTGGTAGTTATGGTATCCTTCTCCGAATGTAAAGAGAGCTATAAACCAATTATCCTTAGCGGTATGCTTATCCGAATACGGCTGAGCGCCTTTGTAATGCGCCAACGAGTTGATGAAAAACGTGAAATGGTGATTGATGGCGACTCTAAGAGTTCCTACTACGATCAATCCGCCTAACCAGTCTCCCCAAAGTCCGCAGATAATCATCGGGAGAATAAAGTTCATGAAAATGGCAACCGAGTAATAATTCTCGTGTTGGAATTTGACCCATTTATCTTCCCAAAGGTCGTTCACATTGGTCGGTTCTCTATAGCTTCGATCCTTAAATAACCATAGGATGTGGGCATGCCAAAAACCTTTTGTGATCGAATAAGGATCTTCGTCTTTATCCACATATCTGTGGTGAATTCTGTGATCGGAACTCCATTCGATAACGGATTGCTGAAATGCGGCCGCACCGAAGAAAATATAGAAAAGACGGACTGGAAGAGCCGCTTTATAAGCTCTGTGCGAGAAAAGGCGGTGATAACCGCCGGTAATCGAAAGCCCTGTTGCGACTAGCATAAATAGGAATGCGAGCCAGGTATAGGTCGGTATTCCTCTCGTTAAGAGAAGGGCCGCCGTGCCAAACACCCCGATAATCGGAGTGGCTATGAGGAAGATGGTAGTTTTCAGCGCAATTTTTTTCGTTTGTTCCATATCGGTAATCCGGTCTTGGTTTGCTTTATATGAGCGAAAGCCGTTAGTTAGGTTGCGAAAAAGTTTCCGTTTTTCGGATTTTTTCCCGATTTAGAAAAATCGGTTTTTCGTTCCGAGATCGTTCTTATTATGGAAAAGCGGCGATGAAACACCGCGGAGGAATTGCAAGGTGAGAGAGGAATTATTTAGACTCGTGCAGAATCATGCGTATCGATTTAGGGAAGAACCCTTTACGTTAGCAAGCGGAAGAAAGTCTAGACATTACTTTAATTGCAAGGAAATCACTTTGCACCCTGAAAGATTGGAATTGCTTTGTCGGTATATTGTGGAAAGACATATTCCGAGTTCGGGGCTTTCCGAACAGGAAGCATACGGCGGTCTAACTATGGGTGCGGACCCGATTTGCTACGGAATTGCTCTCGAGTTCAGACGGCAGGCGAAAAACGTATTTCCTTTAATCGTAAGAAAACAAGCAAAAGAACATGGAACGAAGAACCTGGTGGAAGGCGCAGTGAATGCGGTGAAATCCTGCGTGGTCGTTGACGATGTGATAACTACCGGCGGTTCGACGCTTCAAGCGGTAAAGAGTCTTCGGGATTCCGGATTGGAAGTAACGGCTTGTATTTGTATTTTAGACCGGGAAGAAGGCGGCAGACAGGCGATTGAAGCGGAAGGAATTCGAGTATATCCGATTTTTAAAAAATCGGAATTCGGAAATTTGGAGTAAGCGATGGGAAATTATACATACGACGTTCCGGTTTTTCGTAAAAAATTAATGCAGCGGACCGGAATGGTGGTCTTCGTCTTTCTACTTTTTTTAGGAGTAAATTTTCGCCAAGTTTCTCCGGAGAGCCAGGAATCTTTTTTGACGATGTTTTTGGTTTTGGGCGGTCTTTTGATTTTCTTACTAGTTAAGAATTATTCTAGACAATTGAAAACTTTAGAAGGTTCTAAAGTGGAATTATCGGGAAATAGCCTCAAACAGTGGAATCCTCAGGGTCAATGCATGGAATTCGATTTGCGAGAAGTGAGCGGAATCGAGAAGGATAAGTTTAGAGGGTACCAACGAATCGTATTAATTACCAAACAAGGAACTTTCGTCCCGATTTTGAATTTGCAGGCCATGGATGACTTTCTTGCCGAACTGGAAGAAAAATCCGGTAAAAAAGCGGTCGTATTCGAAGAGGATTCCCGCGTTCTCACTTGGAAAACACCGCTCGCATTCCTGCCGACTTTCGGGATTATTTTGGCTTATTTATTCGGTCCTTGGCATTTAAAACAGGATGTGATTTATATAGTCGCAACGGCTAACGTGCTTCTATTTTTACTTTATTGGCCAAAGGACAGAATGAATACGGGCTATCCGGCACGGAGGCGATACATATTCATACTTCTGATTCTTTTAATCGTACTGGTCGCAAGATATTTCGGAGTGGTTTAACCGGAGCCTATCGAACCCGAATTCGTGATTCCTTTCAGAATGTTCATTTTCTTTTGAGCTAATCGGCGTAGTTCCGTCATTTCCGCTACGAAGTTGTTGAGTAGCGGGTCCAAATGAATGTGACTCTCCATTACCTGCAACGTATCGCGTACGAATTTTAATTCATCGTATTCGGCGATCTTTCCGCTCTGAATGAGTTTTTTGACCGTATCGAATTCGTATTTTCTAAGGTGGATTCGAATCAAGAATTCGGAAGAGAATTTCGAGGTTAATCGCGACCAAGGATTTTTGGGATTAATCTGTACTTCGTTGGAAGCGACTTTATCCACGGCGCGCTTTGTTCCGTGACTTCCGATGGACGGACCGATCTCATATTCGGGAATGTCTCTTGCGATAGTAGTAGGAGTTCCCGACTGTTCCAATAATGCGGCAAGATTGTTTCGACGGCGAGTATCCTCATACTCGTTCGGAGCTGCGGTTAGAATTCTCTGATATTCTTCCAGCATCACCACGACGTTTATATACCGTCCTAACGGTGTGTTATTATGCTCTTTGATCTTAGGGAATAATTCACGAGTGATTTGAAACGGAGACTTACGTTTATAGTAAGTTGCCTCGTAGGCCTTCTCTAATTTTTTCTCCGTATACGATCGAAGGTCGCTCACGATTTTTGGATCCGCATAGATGTACGCATCCACTCCCGGGTCCTGATTTTTAGCATTATGGGACATGTCGGGAAGAACGACTTTAATGATGAAAATATATTTCGCTTCCCGCAATATCTCCAAGGTTTGCCTGATTTGCGAGGTTTCTCTGGAGAAAAAACCTATCATATCCTTAAGGAAGGTGTCGGAGTAGGGAATTCGGTTATCCTCCTGGATATTGGCCTTCTTTATCTCTTCGGCTAATTCAAGGGCGATTTCGAGCGGAGTTCCCATCGTTTTGGTAGCTTAATTCCTTCTATTTTTCAAGCAAGAGAGATTTAACTCTTTTTCCGTACTATCCGCTATAAGAGCGGGGGCAAAATTTTTAGCTATTCCGGACTCAGTTTGAAATTCAAACGTTTCAGAATCCGAAGAGGATAAAAAGCGGCCAACCAACCTAAAATCGGAGCGGCAATCATGATCGTCATCGGCATCCAAGGAAGAAATGTGAATGTCAAAGTCCATCCGAACGCATTTCGGTTCACCACATAAAGGATGATCGGAGCCATAACTAAAGAGGCCAAAATTCCGAAAATCGCCCCGAAGCTGGTCAAGAAAATTGCCTCGGATCGTACGATCGCCGCTAATTGCGCGTGGGAGGCGCCTAAATATTTTAGCAAACCTAAAAGTCGCTGTTTATCGAATAAGTTATGCATCAAGGAGGATAAAAGCGAGATGAGAGTGATGAATAATGCGGTGATTTTTAAGGAATCCAAAACTCTAAACACCTTATTCACTTCGTACAAATAGAGTTCTCGGAGTTGAAATGAATCTAAAAGAGTGAGATCCGAGTAAGCCGGGTCGGACGCAAACAACTTTTTTAATTCTTCCTTTGCGATCTCGGCTCCTTCTTTCGTCTTAAAATCATCTTTTAGAAAAAGTTTGATGGAATTCAGGGAACGAATTCCGAATATTTTTTCATACGAATGAATATCCATCATAACGGTTCCTCGCTCGGAGAAGAAATGTTCCTTTATGCCTCGAATAACGAATTTTTTCGGACCGTTTGGAGTTCCTGAAATAAGCACGTCTCCTATTTTCAATTTGTGAAGAAATGCCATATTGGAAGAAACGAGAATGTCGGTTTCATCCTGAATTAATTTTTCAGGCCCGTCGCTTCTCTCTGCATACGCATTGAAATCGTAAGCGTGAACCGTAAATACTCCCTTATCGGTTTCGAAGCGGGTATTTACCAAAAACCCGTCAAGATAAGATGTAATTTTCAAATCGGCGATTTTTGCTATAAGGTTTCTCGGCACGCCTCCGTGTATTCCCGAATGAAAAAACCGGTTGTTGATAACCGTAATGTCCGACGGAAATTCGGAGTCCACCCAATCGTTCAGTGATCGTTTATAGCTGTCGGTTAGAATCGTTAGGCAGAGAACCAAGGAAACGGAAAGCATAACGGTCGCCGCCGTAAGCGTATTTCTTCCGGGATTTTCCTTCAATTCCTCGAGACCGATTTTTAGAAACGTAAAAGTGGAATCTCCCTTTTCCAATAGGGAAATCATTATGCCGGTGATGGTTTTAATGCAGAAAGGGAAGGCGAGCGTAATCCCGATTACGATTCCACCGATTCCTAAGAGGCCCGGTAACGGGAGTTTCCAGGGTGACGGTATATTCGCAATTCCTAAAGAAATGATAAATAGTAAGACCCCTGCGACGGCGAATTTTTCGGTACCGAATGTCGAGCTGCCTTTGGATGCGTCTCTTAAGATGGAGATTGGAGTTATTTTTCCGGCCCTAGACGAAGGAATCAATGCCGAAAAAACGGATCCTGCGATTCCCACAACTAAAGCGATCGCATAGTCTGTTGCGGGTATCGAGCCGTATGTGGATAGAAAGGAGCGATCGACTAGAGTGGATTCCGGTCGAAAGAAATCCAAGCCGGAAAAGAAAGTGCCGATACCTAACCCTAATATGCTTCCGAAGACTCCCAAAATCAAGGATTGGCTTAAAAATAGAAACGTAGCTTTTCGATGATCTAGCCCGAGAGTTCTTAAAATTCCCAATTCTCTCTCGCGACTCAAATACAAACCCGACATGGTGTTTGAAACCATAAAGAATGCGATTAGAAGAGATATGAAAGAAATCACTAAAAGATTCAGTTGAAATGATCGGAGCGCATTTGCCGATTTTTCCTGAATTTCCCGGGATGTTTCGACCTGAAAATTTCCACCTAGGTCTTCCGCCAGAATTCGTTTAATTTTAGTCGCGTCATCCTCCGGGCAGCGTAAGAGCAGATAGTCCGGTCCTTTTTCCGTATCGATATTTTGGGAGGCTAGGGAAAAATCCTGGAAAACTAAAAATCCTCCTTCGGTTTTAACGGGGTGATAGTTTCGGATCTCTCGAGTGACTCCGTCCAGCAAAAGATCGAACGGTTTTCCTTTATAACGATCCCAGACCGCTTGAGAGACGAACGTAGTATCCGCAGGCGATAGAGTCTGAATTCGCCCATTCTGTCCGATCAAGGATTTTCCCGGAGTCTCTTTAATCAGATCTATAGCAAGATAAAGAATCCTGAGATTATCCGATGCGATCGCTTCGCGTTGGCTTCTGGGTAGGATGTTCGTTATTTTGCGAAGCCTTGGATCATTATAAATATAGGATATCGTATTCCAAGAAATCGTTTGGCCGGGTTGCGATGCTCCGACTTTCAGTTTATAATCCCTCCTGAAATAACCCAATGAAAAATCGATCAGGGATCGTTCGGCTTTTCCGGCGTTGGTAGTCGTGGATAAAAATAATCCGACACCTAAGGAAATTCCCAGTAAGGCAAAGACTACGCGTGAAATGTGGGTTCTAAAATATTCGAATAGAAAGAGTAGATATAGACTCACCGAAGGATTTCTTCCTCTTGATAGATTCGTCCATCTTTCATTCTCAATCGGATTTTACCTTGCGTTCCGATTTCTCTATCATGAGTGACTATAATAAGCGAAAATTTTTCCTTCTCTTGGAGTTCCAACAAAAGTTCTAAGACCTTTCCTGCATGAAGCGTATCTAAATTTCCGGTCGGCTCGTCCGCCAAAACGATTCTGGGTTTCTTACCTAAAGCTCTGGCTATAGCGACTCTTTGTTGCTCCCCTCCGGAAAGTTCGTCCGGCTTATGAGTTCTTCGATTTGCGAGTCCGACCCTTTCTAAAGCCTCCTCGGCAATCGATCGAGCCGCCTTCCGACCGAGTCCTGAAATATACAAAGGCAGGGCGACATTCTCTATCGCATCCAGATAGGGGAGAAGATGGAAAAATTGAAATATGATCCCGGTATCGTTGCGACGGTATTCCGTAAGTTCGGATTCGGATAGTTTTGTCAGATCGAATCCGTTCACCCACACTTCTCCGGAGTCCGCGGAATCGATTCCGGAAAGAATATTCAAAAATGTTGATTTTCCGGAACCGGATGGGCCCATCAAGGTTATGAAGGAAGTCGGGAGTTCGATATCGATACCGTTCAAAACGGGCGTCGATAATTTTCCCGTTTTGTATTCTTTCTTAAGATTGCGAACAATTAGTCGATCGGTTGATCCGAGCATACGACTATTTTCGTTCCCGCTATGCGAATGCAAGGAAAAGAACTCGGCATTCTAAAGATAAAATAGTTTGAAGCCTAATTATATATTCGGCTAAACGCTGAACGATCGAATCTATTTCGTGATTCGGGCAAAATCGATTCCTTGATAATAATGACGAAGAATCTCCGTATAGGAATAGTTTTGCTTTGCCATTCCGAAGCTTCCCCATTGGCTTAAACCGACGCCGTGCCCCGATCCCATTCCTTTAACCAAGAAACCATCGTGCTCTCTTTTGATACCGAAGCGAAGGGATTTTACGGAAGAGCCCATCAAACTACGAAATTCTTTCCCTTTAATTCGATTCGTTCCTTTGGAGCCTATAACTTCCATTAAGTCGACTCTCCCGGACGGGGTTCTGGATAAAATTTGAATCGATTGGACGTTGCCTACTCCTAATGAAACTAAAGCCTGATCAATTTTATCCTGATTTAAGGCTTCCTTCCAGACGAAATTATCTCCGGCATCGTCAAAGCGGGAGGAGACCGATTCCAGATAAGGTAGTCTTTTTCCTCCCCATACTTGATCCGGAGTTTCCGTTTTTCCTCCGCTATTCGAATGAAAGAAAGTATGAATCGGGTCCTCGTCGAAAACGGCCAATACTCCTTCGGTTTCGCGGACAGCTTTCGTCGTTTTTGGATTCTCCTTATCTAGGCCCGCGTATGCTTGAGAGCTTACTGTCGCTTCCACATCATAGGAAGAATCTTTCTTGTTCAACATTTCCCGAACCGCATAGGTTCTAGAGCAGATCGCTTGCGCCTTCAATGCTTCCGACGGCCAAGTAGCCGGCACTTCGGAAGGAACGACGGCATACAGATATTCTTCCAAGGAAACCGCATTGATGATAAGCGAAGTGCCTGATCTATCCGGCTGAAGAAGAATTTCTCCTCTATATCTTTTCCCTTTATATTCGATTCCGGGAGTATCGGAGACGAAACGGATCGGAGCCTTGATTTTTCTTGCATCGATCGAAACGATATCATAGGCGCGTTTAATCAAAAGATCGTTTACATCGAATACCGAGATTGTCCCGCTCGCTTTTATGAGTAGATCGGAATCGGTTTTTCCTAATAGCACTCTGATTTTGTCCACCGACTTCATCTGATGAGGAGGATTCCAAGGCTTAATCACGACCGTGTTGCAACCGATCGCCAGCGAGATAAGTAGAAGTGAATATAAGACGCGAAATTTCATCGTTCGGAACCCTGGGAATTTGTCTCTTTGGGTACAATATCGAACGAATTCGGAGGATCCTTCAGCTATTTTTGGGAATTAAAAGGGCAACCGCTTCCAAATGGGGTGTTTGCGGAAAGGGGTCGCATACGAGTAGATCTTTGATTTCGTAGGATTCCGACAAAATTTGAAGATCAGCGAGCAGTTTTTCAGGGTTGCAAGAAACGTAGAAAAATTGACCGACTTTGCTTCGGTTTAAAAGACCGCAAAGTTCGGGAGATAAACCGTTCCTCGGCGGATCCGCGATCAGAACTCCCTCGGAATGAAGAAGTCCGGTCGCTTCCAATTTTTCCAAACCTTTCTTGTGGAATAAATCGACGGATAACATTTCCAATTTCTTATCGGGAAATTCGTTTTGAAGTACGGATAGTCCGGAGGCGACCGAAGAGGGAACGACATCGATTCCTAATAAGCTTGGAAATTCCTTACCGAATAAAAGTGAGAAGAACCCGCTGCCGCAGAATAAATCGATTAGCGTTTTCTTCGGAGTAATCCTTTGCTTCACGAAATCCAGAATATGCAAAAATTCTTTCGGGTTAGGTTGGAAGAAGCCGTCGAACGGAATCAGGAAAGATCGACCCAACACGATTTCGAGCAGGCTGTCTTTTCCACGTAAGACAAGACTTTCTCCGGAAGCCGATATTTCACCTTTCTTGCGATTAAAGCAAAAGACCAAATTTTTACCGATTGAGATTCGTTTCGCGGCGTCCGCAACTTTCTCTAATAAGGGATTTTCCTTAAAATCTTCGGTAAATGTAAAGATGGTCATGGAATCGTCGGTGAACACCGATTTGCGAAGAGTAACGTATTTTAAAAATCCGACTTCTTTCTTCCGGTCGTACTCGATGTCCGGAAATTCGGACAAAAATATTTTTATACGACTTAATTCCTCGTTGGCCCAATCCGATTGTATCGCGCAATTATCTAACGGAATTATTTTTCGGAAATTACCGGCCATCCGAAGTCCGACGATCTTATCGGGGAAAACCGCGAAATCCATCCTGTTTCTATAATGATATTGCGCCGTTGACGGCTGGACGGAAAAATTTTCAATTCCACGTTCTAACAAACCTTGTCGAATCGGCGCGAATTTCAATTCGAACTGTTTCGAATATTCCAAATGCTGGCCGGAGCAGCCTCCGCATTGACCGAAGTGCGCACATTCCGGAGTTACATCACGTTTTTCTAAAGAATCCGCCTGCCATTTATAGAAGAATTTACGTTTTCCGAATTTAAAAACGCGATAGACATCCCCGACGAGAGAGTAAGGAATTTCGATAGATTTTCCTCCCAGTTTTCCGAAGCCGCGCAGGTTTCGACCGAGTCGTTCTATCGTGATGACGCCGGTAGGTTCGATATTATCCGTGTTCGGCATTACGATGTCCGTTTATGCGGTATTGAGAGAAACAGATGTCACCGCTTCACTTAATCTCAATATTATCCAAACCTTGATTGGCAAAGATCTCTTCGTACTTTGTAATGAACGGAGCTTCTTTTTCGATTCTTTCTTCGATGGCCATGGCTGAAATTCCGTCTTCCCCGTATTCAATCGCAAAATCTCTGCGAGCCATTCTATGAATCAGCTCGTCCCAAAAGAGTTCGTTATCGTATTCGGAGATGATATCGAAAATATCCGTTTGATCCTCGAATTTTCGAGTCGGATAATAGACGTTATCTGCGGCATCATAGTCAACGAATTCCTGCTTCCCAAAATCCTTCGCAAATGACAGGATGTATTGCTCGAGTTCGGAATAAGCCGTCGTTTCTTCGCTGCCTTCGTTAAAGGCGTTGATCATCCAGCTTGAAATGGCGATGGATTTAAGCAAAGTCTCGAATTGCTCCGGTGTGAACTCAATTTTCATTAGAAATCCTCGGTGTGGGAGTCAATTTTATTCGAATGCAACTAGGGGCTACAAGATTTTTGGAGAAATTAGGCGCTTCGCTGTTTACGATTTGGTTTGCCGGTTTGCTGGCCGGTTGCGCGACGACGTCCAAATTTCAGTCCTTGGAAAAAACGACCGAGAAGCAGGCATTACTTTATGTCTTGCGCCCTACCCGAGTGGCGCTGTCTCTCTGGTCCTTTCATGTGGAATTATTTCGCTACGAAGGATCCTTCACATCCGATAAGAAATCTCCGATCGATAGCTGGAGTTTGGATTCCGCAGATTTTATAAAAATCCGTTTAAATCCGGGCTTTTATTCGCTTCGATGTAAGGACATGGATAAAATATTTTATGCGAAAGAAGGAGAAATTATTTTCCTATCGTTAGAGCTTTATAACAGGGGACCTTTTTCGATACCCGGATTATTTATAAAGAGTTTAAACGTTGAAGAAGCGCTTCGCAATTTATTGGAAGGGTCAAGGATGAATGAGATTGGGGGAAAGTAAAATTCGTTACGAACTCGAAGAAATTTGCAATTAGTAAAATTCCTTAGCAACTATGGCAGGTAACTTTCGAATAGACTGAAACCAAACCCCTTCCGTGCGCTCGGAAGGGGTTTTCTTATCAAAGTTGGCAGGTCGTATTCAACTGTTGATTGGAAGAGACTTCCTGTCTCATTTTCTGTAAAAAGGAATCCGGCGTATCTTGATTAAAAAGAACGGCAAATTTCTCTTTCCCAACTTTGCTGAAGGTTGCGGAATCCCGGCAGCCCATCAAAGACGCCAAGGCACCGACTCTTTCCCCGCTGCCTTGAGCGAATTCCTGCTCCAGATAGTGGTAGTTCATGTGAACGAAAATTTCCTGCGCTTTCTGCTTTTGCGCAAGACTTGCCGTTTTACAATTTAAGGTGCCAGTTGAGATTCCGAAAGTTTGATTCCCTAAAAATCCATTCACCGTAGCAGCTATGACTTGGTGGACTTTTTTATTCTCCGTGATTACTACGGCTCCGAGTCCGCAACCCGCAGCTCCGTATCCTTCTTTTGCTGCGATATAATTAGGTAAAATCGCTAGAGCGACAACTAATAATGATAATAAGAATTTCTTCATGTTGTTTTCCATTAGATCCTGCAACTGCGAGAGAGAGCTTGGTCTTCTCGAATACCGTCTTTCACTGCGGAAAGAAGAGTCGATGGAGTCGTCTCTTTTCCGAAAAGCTTTGCATAATTCGTTTTTGCCAACAGACCGAGCTGGTTCGTGCTTTCGGGAGTGCAGCCGAGTAAATGCGAAAGGGTGCTCAGTTTTTCCCCTTTGCCGCTGGACATTTCCTGCTCCAATGATTCAAAGTTTTGAGCGATGAAAATTTCCTGAGCCTTTTCATTCTTCACGATTCCGTCGGTTGTACAATTAAGGGAACCGGTGGAAATTCCGAACGTTTGATTTGCGGACGTTCCGTTTGTCGTCGCCGCTAATACCTGAAGAACGGTCGTATTATTGCTAAAAATAACCGAACCGAGTCCGCACCCAGCGGCTCCATAACCATTCGCGAAGATGCCATTTGCACTGGATCCGAGCAGTAGGAATGCACCTAAACCGATCGAAATTAGTCTTTTGTCCATAAAACTAACCTCTCCTTTATTTTATTAAGGAGAACATGTGATCTTCTGAAACAGTTATGTCAACTAGAATAACCCGGATCTTCTTCGGGCGATTTGAAACTAGTACCGTTGAGGTCGAAAGGTTTTTATGAGCAATCTTTTTACGCAGCATCCATCTTTCGAGGCTGGATTTTTAGAAATATTTATATTCCTTACTAAAAGGATGGTCGATAGGCGGAAATTTGAAAAGAAAAGGTCTTAATCAGGGTAATTTCGGATTATCGATGAATCGATCCGTGAGGTAATATACATCTTTTGAAAAGGATAAAATCGAGCTAAGCGTATCGGGAAAAACTCAAAGACAAAACCGAATCTAAGTAAATTCATTTTTTTTAATTCTATTAATGATAGTTGCTTTAGAAAGGGAAAATTTCAATTTCCTCACCATCGTATTTAAAGTAAAAATCGTTCAGCGCACAAATAATCATGTTACTAACCATGATATTTGTCAATAGCCACGTTATGGATTTCAGGATTCATTTTATATCGATTCATTTTAGATGAAAAAAATGGATCTCGAACTGAGAACTTTCAGAAGGAAGTGAATTCGAGATTAGTCGTAAACTTATTTCCAATATAGTCCCGGTTTTGTGCAATAAGATAGAAATATCATTTTCTACCAATCCTAGATTGGATAAGGTGGAATGGAAAACCGACTCATCATTGCGGTTGCATTCGATGACTTCAAGTTGTCTCTCCAATTAGCGGAAAAAAGTCATTGACTATCATTTTTTCCTGAATACGGTGAAGCCCTATTTTTCCTTAGGAGACAGTAGAATGAAAAACCGATTATTGGCAGTTCTATCAGTTACTGCTTTGGCAGGTGCGTTATTTGTATCGCCGAGAGTGGAAGCAAAAGGCTATGGGATGGCAGGATGCGGCTTAGGCTCTCTGATCATTAAGAATAATGATATTTCCCAGATCTTTGCGGCGACTTTGAATGCGACCGGAATTCAGACGTTCGGAATTACTTCGGGAACTTCAAATTGCAGTTCCGACGGAATCGTAATGAAAGAAAAAGCGCAAGAGTTGTTTGTGACCGTTAATTACGAAAGTCTCGAACAAGAAATGGCATTAGGAAAAGGTGAAAAATTAAATACGTTTGCCCAACTATTAGGATGCACCTCGGATATTTCTTCCGCTCAATTCGGTAAAATGGCAAAGGACAAATATTCTTCTCTGATTAATTCGGATACTACTCCAGCACTTCTACTTTCAGCCGTTAAATCTGAAGTTCGTAAAAACGAAAGCCTCGCAAAAAGCTGCGCTTTACTATAAATTCGGAGAATAAAAGATCATGAGAAAACTTATTATTTTATCCTTTATTTCTTGTTTTGCATTCTCTTTCGGAATTGCGAATCTTTCTGCAAAAGGCTACGGTCAAGCCGGCTGTGGTTTGGGTTCGATCATAATTACCGGAAACGGAATCGAGCAAATTTTTGCAACTACGACGAACGGAACTCTGTACAATCAGACCTTCGGAATCACTTCCGGAACGTCCGGGTGTACGAAAGACGGAATCGTTCAGACTGAAAAAGCTCAAGAGATTTTCGTTCATATGAATTATGAAAGCTTAGAGCAGGAAATCGCGAAAGGACAGGGAGAGAAACTGAGTAATTTGGCCTCTCTTTTCGGTTGTCCAAAAGACTCGAAACGTTTCCAAGAAGTTGCTAAGGAGAATTATTCCAGAATATTTACCTCCGCATCTTTGAAAGATCCGAGCTTGGTACTAACGAATTTAAGAAGCCAAGTCGGAAGCGACTTAGAGCTGAAAAATTCGTGCAAGATTTAAAAATCGGTTTGCAGCCTTTTAATTAAGAAATACCCTGGGGAGGTAAGACCCCCAGGGTATTTTTTTGTGACGAAAGTCAAACGTCTTAGTTTCATAATAATTTTTTTTCTCATCCTTTCCCTTTTCGGCCAGAGCAAAAAAGAGCCGGACATTTCGGGCGAAAATTCCAGTTCAAAAATCGAAGAAGAGCAGGCTACTTCTTCCGAGTCGGAAGCTTCTCCTACTAATCTTCCGAAACCGGAAGAAGAGTTAAAAAGAAATCGATTTTATTCCACTTTTATACCCGCCGATCCGCATCAGTCCGCTTATCTGGATGATTTACTCAAACAGATTGATGAGAAAAAATTGTACGAGGAAAAACACTGGTACCGTCTGCAGAGATACTCTAAAAATTTTTTGGGGGGAGTCGAGAGTGAATCGGATAGCGTTCTATATTTTCTTTCCCCGAAAGGAAGAGTAAACCCTGCGGAAGAAATGAGAGCCACCCTTCATGCTTTTTTTGCGCCGGAGCCGACAGAAGAGGGATCAATGCATCCTCAGTGCATTTATCCGGAACGGTATTTTTGGTTGAAAGAGAGGTTGTCCTTTAACCCGGCTTTATTGCAGGAAAGAGAATGTGCCCGATTCCAAAATTGGCGGGAAGCGTTGGATCCTGGAAGCATCACGGTGGTATTTTCATCTTTTTATATGCAATCACCTGCTTCAGTTCTAGGGCATACTTTATTCAAAATCGATTCAGCCAAAAATGTAGACTCGGAACTTCTGGATTACGGAGTAAATTATGCCGCAAACACCGACGACAAAAATCCGTTTACCTATACACTTCGGGGACTAACCGGCGGTTATCCCGGAATGTTTGCTCTTTTTCCGTATTACTTGAAAGTAAACGAGTACAACGATATGGAAAGTCGCGATCTTTGGGAATATCGTTTAAACATTTCCAAAGAAGATCGAGAACGTTTTTTACGTCATCTATGGGAGATGGGGAGGAATTATTTCGATTATTACTTTTTTACTCAGAATTGTTCCTTCCATATGTTGGGATTGCTTGAAGCAGCCAAACCTGATCTCGATATTTCTAGTAAGGCAAGCTGGATTGTCGCTCCTCCCGATACGGTAAAGATATATTTATCCGTTCCGGGCTTAGTAACGGAAAGAAAATATCGTCCATCGCTTTACTCCAAAGTGAAGCAAAAAATCATAGCAATGACACCCGAAGAAAAAGGAATCTATTGGTCCCTTTTGGATGGTGCAAGGGAGATCGATTCGGTTCAACCGATCGGAATTAGATACTCTTTGATTTTGGATACCCTTTTGGATTCCTATCGATATAGAAAATCCAGAGATAAGAGTTCGGAAGTGGAGCAATCCAGATACCGGAAGTTTCTGTTACTTCGGAGTAAAATTAACGAGCAGATCCCGATAAATGAAAATGAAGAAATGACCACTCCTCCTGAAGATTCGCATTCTCTTAGTCGAGTCTCGACAGGATTCGGTTTTTCTAGTGTTGGTTCGTTTGCGGAATTTAAGTATAGGGTCGCATATCATGATATTTTAAATACTGATCGAGGGCATGTTCCCAATTCGGAAGTTCAATTCATGAATTTTACGGTTCGAAAATACGAATCGGCGCCGCTGGAATTTACTTCGATGAATTTGGTCCGACTAATGTCTTTCACGCCCTATAATGCGGTTTCGAAGCAATTTTCGTACGGAATCGATATCGGAACAGACACAGTCATGGTGGAAAAGGAGAAATTCCAGAAAGACTTAAACGTAAATCGGTTAGGAACTTTACTCCCGGGCGATCCGACTGCACAACTATTAAATATGGATGCCCTAGCAAGGGGGGAACGAGACGGACGCGAATACATTCGCAAACAAGCGGGAAACTTCGAAGTTCTATACGGATATTCTTTCCAAGACGAGTTCTCGCAAAAAAAAGGCACGGCTCTAATTTCGTTTCTTGGCGGGGTGAAAGCGCAGCCCGGCGCATTTTTTAATGGGGGAGTCAGATACGGTCCCGAAGCCGTCATGAGCGTCTTGAAAGAATACGGATCTTGGAAATTTCAACTGTACGGGGCATATCAATATTATCAAGGAAGTGGAAACGAAAACAACTATTCGGGGAATCTTAAAATTCGCTATCTGATAAATAAGAATAACGAATTGAGATTCGAGATAAATGCTATGAGGTATTATGAAGAAGTTTTACTTTCTTATAATTTTCTTTTTTAAAACAATTTGCTTGTTCTGTTTAATGAACGCGTACGGTTGTACTAGTTTATACTATCATCCGTCAAAGCAGGAATATTTTTCTCCGGAAAAGCTCGGCTTTCTCAGTAAAAATATATTCCTGACTGCCAAAGACGGAATCCGCCTTCATTTATGGCAAATTACCGATCAACAAAAATCTCCGAAGGAGCCTAAAGGAGTCATTCTTCAGTTTCACGGTAACGGAGAGAATATGAGTACGCATTTTATTTCGCTGGTGTGGTTGGTGAACCAAGGTTATGAATTGTACACTTACGATTACCGCGGTTACGGATTATCGGGCGGCGAACCCGATCCGGAAAGCATTTATGAGGATAGTCTAATCGTCCTGGATTACGCCCATTCGTATGCTAAATCCATTAATAAAAAACTTATCGTTTACGGTCAAAGTCTAGGGGGCGCGATCGCGTTGCGATCCATTCCGGACATGAAGGAAAAAGAGAGTCTCGGTTTAGTCGTAGCTGACGGGACTTTTTTTTCCTACCGCTCCGTCGCGAGGCAAATAGCAAATAAGACTTTATTCCCTCCGATAGGATTTCTACTCGCTCCGTTTTTCAGCGATGCCGCCAGTCCTGAAGAATATATTCCTAAAATTGCTCCTGTTCCTCTTTTGGTAATACATGGTACGAACGATCCGGTCGTTCCATTTGACAACGGGAAGGAAGTTTTTCGATTGGCCTCCGATCCGAAAATTTTCTGGGAGATTCGGGGAGGCGGGCACGTAGATTGGATGCAATTAGGGCGAAGCGACGGGGCGAAAGATTTTCTGAAATTATTGAACGGTTATTTCGGGGCATCTAAATAGACTTTCGACGGCTCTCTAATTAATTTTTTATCCTCTAAAAGATACGTTAGAGCGGTTTGTTTCTCTATTTCTTTTATAAAATATTCCGGGCCCGAGAATTCGCTTTTGCTGAAAATAATGAACTCCAAGAAACATACTTCGCCGTTTTTTAGCTTAAAAATTTTCTCGACCGACTCGTCCGAATTTAAAGTAAGTTTGTAGAATCCTTCCGGCAAATTTTCCTGAAAGAAGGAACCGTTGGATAATTGAATAGTCGCTATTTCTTGCGGATTCTTATCAGCTCTGAAATTTCCTTTGTATTTGTACAAGCGGAGGGAATAATTCCAAATCGCCATCTGAGTTACGATCGGACGAATAACGTAAAGGGCTCCTGAATTCTTATTGGGAATTTCTAGTATTACGAAATGCTCTTTGCTGGTACAGGAATTATGCTGACAAACAGATAGACTCAAACAAAGGACCATGGACAATCGCTTTAAAAAGTTGGCGATATAATTTCTGGAATACATTAGAAACGATTACTCTCCAGATTAACGATCCTGGCAACTTCCGAGTTATACAAGCCTAAAATCAATCGTTCCTCTCCCGTCTGATATAAGCCGAAAGCATATACTTCGAAAAGAAATGCTGCACCAAAGCCGTAGCTTCCGTCGTCTCGCTCATCACAGGCCTCCATGTTTTCCAACATTGTTTGGGGAGAGCGAACGCTTAAATACGGAAATCCTTCCGGGCATTTCGAATGCGCAAATTCTTTTCCATCGGCATGTCTCGCTTCGTGAATTAAAACTAGGGTTTGTTCGATCTTTGAAAGACTAAAAAAATCTTTTCCCAACACCACGGTACCGTTGTGGAAATAAGCTATGTATTTTCCGGTAGGCCCGCTTTTTACGTACTTGATTCGAGCGTTCAGCCAGTTGGATAAATTTTTGCCTGACAATGAAAATCCGAATAGTTTTCGAAAGTTTGACTTTCGGAGATAAAAGTTTCTATCGATGCGTAATCGATCCATATTCAATTCCTGAATATGGTGATTTAAAGATTCGATTTTAAGAAATTCGCCGCGATTCGGCTCGCGAACGAACCAGTCGGGGAAAAAATTGCAGGAAAGGATAGGGGAAGCGATCAGGAATAGGGCCGTTAATATCCGTATCATGACTTGAGAGTTATTAGGCACTACCTATCAAGAAAATGTAGACGGTTCGACATTCTTTATACTAATTTTTTTATTTTAGAAGATCTTTCGAATCCGCGAAAAATTTATTGGTAACGGCCGAAAACGCCTCCTGCTCATTATAAGTGAACTCGTTTATCCAAAAGACAGGAAGCATAAGAATCCAAGCGAAAACTTTTCTACGAATCGGATACGTATATGATTTTACGGGCGCTCCATCTTTCGAGATTTGAAACTCTATATCGTAACCGTCCTCTCGGCTCCAGGCCGGCAGTATCGTCAAAGTAGCCATGGAAAAATATCCGAATAAGATTGCCGGAATGCTGGGGGGAACGGACTCGATTTGAACTTTTACATAGAGTCCCTTGGGAGGTGGGTTTGAAGTGGATATTGTTTCGGAAAAAGGCGTTTCCTTGGCAAAAATTTCTTTCAAACGATTTTTCCCTTTGAAAATCGTTCCATTCTCAATTTTATAATATAGAATATTCTTACCGACTGCCTTTTCAGGCACTTTCCGGATAAACTCTTCGGGAAATTGATGATAGTCTATGCAAGCATGGAAGAGAAAGAAAAACGTTGGAATGATTACAAGGGACGCTGGACGAATCCGAGATCTAAGCATCGATTTATAGGAAACTTTTTTGAACGAGTGTCAAGATAATAAAAGAGGCTCCTATGAAGCCGAATGCAAGCTACTTGTTTCGTAAAATTGAACGAAGCCTTTTCGATAAAATAAATCGATAGGCGCTTAATAATAGTTCGGTAATTTCTCTTCTTGGATTCTTTAAACGAAGCGTCCTTTAACGTGAATGCTTATATCCAATTTTGGATATAAGCAAATCGCAAGACTCAGAACTTTATCATTCAAATAGGAAGACGCCGGATTTTTTATTCTTGTTTTTCAAAATGTCAAAAATTGCTTTCTTTTTTTATCATTAATATTTTGTTGTAAAATTAGAAAGTTTTGTAATCTCTAATATTCAGAATAGTATTGTGAATCCTGTATGAAGGTCAGGGCTTGTGATGTAGAATTTGAAAATATGGTGGTTTGGACTTTCTAAATTTTTCGGTGTTTAGGCTCATTTATTATCGCTAATGTTTATAATTATGACAGTTCTATCCTGGTTTATGCAATAATATTAATGCTATTTGGCCTGACGGACATCGTTATCGTAAAATTTTAACCCTTACGTTGTATTTGCGAGAAATTGGATGATTCTCCTTAAGGTGAAGCGATGATCGGATGATCGCGTTTTTAATTATTTGTGCATTCTGCCGAACTTCCTTTATTTTAATAATGATTATTTGATATTGAATCGATTGATGATTTTATAGTTATGGTATGTAATCATATGATGATTTTATTTATATTAAACTTATTATTCAATTTTAATATATTAAAAAAATAAATATTCTTTTCAAAATAAGATCCCTGATGACTTTGACTCGTATGAGAAAGAAAATTTTTACTTTGTTACTGGTTCTTTTTCCGTTGCTTGTCGGTTTGATCAATTGCAGTTCCGGGGAAGTGTTGATTCAACCAAAGTTCACGGGAAATGAAAAGGTTATTCGGAGAGTGAGCGGTGAAGCATGCGGCTTTATGGGCCTCGGTTTTACGGCTTATTATTTTATTCCGATTATGCAGAATTCCCGGGTGGACCGTGCATATTCGAGCGCTCTAATGCAAGCGCCCGGAGCTATCGGTCTTGCAAACATTACGCTCGAGGAAAGCTGGACGTGGGTTTTATTAGGCACTTTGCGTTGTCTAAAAATTTCAGGGGATGCAGTGCAATGAGATTCAATTTATTAATATTAGGCACAATAATCGCTTTACTTGTTATCGGCTGTAATTCGACTCCTCTTGTAATTCCCGCAGACCCTGCCGTTAAACCGCTGACAAAAGGACAAACTATTTCAAGTTATCCGATTTCAGCGGAATCTTGCGGATTTCAACTTCTGCTATTTATTCCAATTGGTATTAATTCCAGACACGGGGAAGCTTATGCAAAATTAACGTCTCTTGCCGCAGGTAGCAAGATTTCCGATCTTAGAATGGAAGAATCCTGGTACTATGCGTTCGTAGGAACAGGCTATTGCACTCGCTTTTCAGCGTTGGCGAATCGAATTAACTAAGAGTCTAGTTTACGGGCTATCAAAGGCTTTACGTCCTTGGATAGCCCGTATTATTTAAATTGTAAGATAATCGATTTTGAGTTGATGATGGAACAGTTTAAGAGACTTGGTCTCTCTATAGCTCTTTTTGTTAGCAATAAAAAGTTTCGAACAGGCTTTGATTTTAGAAAAATTTTTGGGAGAGGTCGAATGAAATTTACATTCAACCTTCTCGTTTGTTTTATCGCAATTTGAGCTACGAATCGTACAGGCTATAACGCCTTGTCTTACGGATATGGGGTAGCTCTAAATACTAACCCGACTAAAGAATATGCGAACCCGAACTACATTCCGATAAAAGGCGGATTGATAGTTCATAGTGGTACGATTCCGGGCCCCATTGGGCATAACGCGGAGAGCTTGGCTAACGGGTCCGCTTGTTCTAGGAGTATTTTAGGTCTGGTTGCTTTTGGAGACTCTTCAATAGAAGCAGCTAAAGCCAATGGCAAAATCGTAAAAGTCGCTAACGTTGATTTCGAACAGTTCGGAGTAATTGCCGGTTGGATCTATCACAGCTTTTGCACCGTAGTTTCGGGCTCTACTAATAGTTCGGCAGCCCCTGAGAGTAAGGCGGAAGCCCGAACGATTCCTGGTAAAAAGAAGTAATAGAAGATAACCAGAAAATATTATGAAAAAATTTACTATCCTAATCTTCGCAGTAATGGGGCTTTCCTTGTTTTTGGCCAATTGCGCTATCGGCCCCGTTTATGGATTGATCTTTACGTCAAATACCTTTCCTGGTGAAATTAATGCTTCAAATTCAGTACCAGCAATAAAGAAAGGAGAAAGTTGTCAGTCTTCACTTCTTGCATTAGTATCTTGGGGGAGTTCTTCGGCGAATAAATAAAATCGAAGGCTCGCGTTTTGCTTGGAAGGCCGAGCCTTTCATTCTTCCACGGACGCGTTTTCTAAAAACGTTTCAAAGCTCTTATCCAGATAATAAGGGCCGGCGAATCTAGACAGATCTTTCTCTCTTTCGGGGCCTCTTAGGGACAAATATCGTTCCCGCAAACGGGAAATCATTCTATTCGAATCGTCAGTCCTATCTGATTTCAACATTTTGGAAATCGCAAAGCTAAGAATTTCCCAATTAAATCGAGTTTGCTTAAGCAACGTCTCCCATTCGTCCGAAGAAAGTCGCTTCTTCTTTAGAAGAACTTCCTCTAATAAGTCCATTGCGAGCGTGTCGTTGACCGATCCGTTTTGGAGATAGATTCTTCGAATCGGGACGAGATAATCTTTTTCCGGAAAGGCGGTTTGTTGTAAAGCTAAGAGTAATGCGCGTCTTGCCAAGGCGCAAGAATCCATATATCTTTTTTGATCCAAATATTCCATGGCGAGAACATGTTGAAAAACTGGATCTTCCCGAAAAACGACCGCCCGGCGGATCAATCCGTCTTCGAATAATTTCGGATCCTTGTTTTTGTAGGAGAGCAAGCAGATTCGATGCAGATCCTTATTTTGCGGAAAAAAGGGAAGGAACTTACGACAACGAGAAATGACTTCGTCGTCTTTTTTCCCGGATTGTAAAGTCCGAATTTCGTCCAGAAGGGCTCGTTCTTCGGAAGCATAAGGGTTAGATGTCTCTAATTCCTGCAATGCAATTTTGTAATATTGTAAATCTCCGGTCCGCGAGGCCCAAATCATTGCACGATAACGAAGTTCCGCATCGGCCGGCTGCTTAGATAGGATCACTCGGGCCGTTTCCAGGGCTTTATCGGGAAGGCGAAGTCTATCATAGAGCTCCGTCATTTCCCTTAATAGAGGTTGTTGATCGGGCTGGAGCTGTAAGCTAAGCCGAAAATTCCGCAATGCGTCCAATTCGCTGCCTTGACCTAATTGGGCTTTCCCGAGGACCCAGTAATATCGGAAGTCCCTTGCTTCTCCGGTCTCATCCGCGATTCTGAGTTTTTCTAGAGCCTGTTCATACCGCCCTCTCCGGACTTCTTCCGCGGCTTGCTGTAGGAGCTCCTCCCAAGAAAAGGTTGAATTCAAGGGCAGGACGGATTTTATAGTGCAAATAACTAGAAAGAACCAAATGGAAAATGTGCGTCGCATTACCGGAGCCCACCTTGGAGTGTAAGCTTCGTGTTCACGGTCGAATGCATTCGTATGCAACCAAGATCTGCCGTGCCGAAAAAAATGCTCATTCCCATCTTTTTAACCCATCGGACATTTTAAAAAAAACAAGAGGTTTCTCTGAATGAATTCGGTAACGATTATTCTGTCCTTGGCCGTCCTGGCAATTTTGACCGCCGTAGTTTACGCACTTAAGGTCACCAGGATTACCATCGGAACCGAGGGCGGTAAAGACCAAGAATCCAAAAAACTGGTCGAGATCTCCTCCGCTATTTCTGAAGGCGCTATGGCCTTCCTGGTTCGGGAATATAAAACTATTTCCCTGTTCATCGGCTTTATGGCCTTGTTGATCTTCTTTCTTTTAGATAACCCGGAATCGGTTGACTTTAACGACGGCCTTTTTACGGCCATCGCTTTCGTTTCCGGAGCAGTCATTTCCTGCCTTTCCGGCTTTATCGGGATGAAGATTGCCACTGCCGGAAATGTTAGAACCGCCCAAGCCGCAAAAACTTCCATGGCAAAAGCCTTCCGAGTCGCTTTCGATTCCGGCGCAGTAATGGGTTTCGGTTTAGTCGGGCTAGCGGTTCTTGGAATGATCGGTCTTTTCCTTCTCTACACAAGTATGTTTCCGAATGTCAGCAAGCTCTTCTTAATGGAAGCGCTGGCCGGATTCGGTTTGGGCGGATCGGCTGTCGCACTTTTTGGTCGAGTCGGCGGTGGAATTTATACTAAGGCGGCCGACGTCGGCGCGGATTTGGTCGGTAAAGTCGAGAAAGGAATTCCGGAAGATGACCCTCGAAACCCTGCAACGATCGCGGATAATGTCGGCGATAACGTGGGCGATGTGGCAGGAATGGGGGCCGATTTATTCGGTTCTTGTGCGGAAGCTACCTGCGCTGCACTTGTGATCGGAGCTACGGCGGCCGGTCTTTCCGGAAACACCGATGCTCTTTTATATCCGTTATTGATTTCGGCTTTCGGAATTCCTGCTTCTCTTTTAACTTCGTTTATCGCTCGTGTAAAAGAAGGCGGTAACGTCGAGACAGTTTTAAAGATTCAACTTTGGGTTTCGACTCTTCTAGTTGCTGCGATTATGTATTTCGTGACCGATATTTATATGACCGATTCTTTCGAGATCGCGGGTAAAACGATTACGAAATGGAATGTTTATGTTTCCTTAATCGTCGGTTTATTCTCGGGAATGTTTATCGGATTAATTACGGAGTATTACACTTCGCATTCCTATAAACCGGTTCGCGAAGTCGTGGAGGCTTCCAAAACCGGTGCAGCCACGAATATTATTTACGGCCTGGCTTTAGGTTATCAAAGCTCGGTGGTTCCGGTGATCCTATTGGTTATCACGATCGTAACTGCGAATCTTTTAGCCGGAATGTACGGAATTGCCATCGCTGCGCTCGGGATGATTTCCACGATCGCTATCGGACTGACAATCGACGCTTACGGACCCGTTTCGGATAACGCAGGTGGAATTGCGGAAATGGCGGAACTTGGTAAAGAAGTTCGGAACCGTACGGATACTCTTGACGCCGCGGGAAATACCACTGCTGCAATCGGTAAAGGTTTTGCTATCGGATCGGCGGCGCTTACTTCGCTAGCTCTCTTTGCTGCTTTTATTACGAGAACCGGCACGGTCGGCCTGGACATTTTAAACGCAGAAGTGTTCGGCGGTTTATTATTCGGGGCGATGCTACCTTTCGTTTTTACCGCAATGACGATGAAATCCGTCGGTAAAGCCGCCGTTGATATGGTGGAGGAAGTTAGGAAGCAATTCCGCGAAATACCCGGAATCATGGAAGGTAAAGCTAAGCCTGATTACAAACGTTGCGTTGATATTTCAACGTCAGCCGCGCTCCGCGAAATGATTCTGCCAGGTTTGCTTGTTCTATTAACGCCTATCGTTGTAGGTTACCTTTTCGGTATCAAATCTCTTGCAGGGGTTCTCGCGGGAGCTCTTGTTGCCGGAGTGGTTCTTGCGATTTCTTCCGCAAACTCCGGAGGCGGTTGGGATAATGCCAAGAAATATATCGAGAAAATGGCAGGCGGTAAAGGCTCGGATCAGCATAAAGCTGCAGTAGTAGGGGATACCGTCGGTGATCCGTTAAAGGATACTTCCGGGCCTTCGATCAATATCCTTATCAAGCTCATGGCGATTACCAGCCTTGTCTTTGCAGAGTTCTTTGTTCAACAGGGCGGACTCTTGTTAAGACTATTCCATTAGGAATCTTCTTCATAAGGGATTCTTCATTCGAAGATGTTCGATGGAGAGGATCCCTCGAACGAGGGATGGAAAAAGGGGGCCAATTCGGTCCCCTTTTTTGTCTCATAGTATTTTTTTATTTCCTGGTCGATTTTTAACGATTTAGAAAATTCTTAAATAGAATGAAAGAAAAGAATTAGGTTGAACGATTTCGGACTAGAGGTTATACTAAAGGCGGCTAGCGGCTATAGCCAGGGTTAAAATGAAGTATTTGAAAAAGAATAAAGCCTTATGTCTATCTCGCCTTGAGATCTTCGCATGTCTATTGCTTGCGGTCTTTTTTCTCAACTGCGGCGCTTTACTCGTCACCGAGTCCGAGACGAATAAAGTGGCTAAGAATTCCAGCCAGACTGACACTACTTTAGGTTTATTGGGGCTATCTCTTTCCGGAAATCGGCCGAACGGAGGGACTTTTTCCCTGGCAAACACGCCGTCGGGGCTTATTTCACTTACGCAATCGACGTATACGGTTAATTACCAGATCGTAGCTGCATCAGTTGCCGCTTCGACAAACGTGACGATTTTAATCCAAAAAAACTGTACGGCATTGAACGTAATGGACTCGTTTAATTTTCCCGGAGCTGCTCCGACTTCTAATACATATACGGTCCAATATCCTCAGGATTTCAGTAATGGATCGGCAACGATCAGTATTTATATCACCAACTTCGGGTATATAGACTCATGCAATTATTCACATACGGTTTCAGCATCGAATAATACAGCCTTACCGGTCGGAACCGGTCTCGGAACGGCGACAATTTCCTATTTTAACAACGGTTAGAGAGTTTAGTTTTCATTCGAATCGAAAACGAGATATAGTTTATTCGACGAGTTGCCGTTGCCCAGCCTTTGTTTCAGGGCTTATGGTTCAACGGCAAGAAAAGTTCCGCAAGCACCGAAAGTCTGACAGTGTTAGTCGTATGGTCCTTTGCATTGTGAATAAAGAACATTCCGTTATGTTTATGTGTTATGTAGTCCACTGCCGTTAGGCCGAGACCGAGTCCGAATCTTTCGAAATCCGCCGCTTCTTCCACTGGCGGAAGAACTCGGAAGAAAGGTTGAACGACCAGATTCTCAAATTTTTCTTCGATTCCTGCGCTCACTTTCTCAACGATATTTTTGACGGCGATACAGAAATACCCTTGGACCACGCTTGCAAATACGTCTATGCTCGTATTTGCAACGCAATATTTGCAGGCGTTCAGTAGTAACTCATCGGTGGCCATAGAGAAGGAGTCGAGTTCGATTTCTAAAACAGGATCACTTTTTAGATCGGGAAAATTTAGAGCCACATTTTTGGATTTAAAGATAGGCGAGAGACGGGCAGATTTTTCTTTTACATGACTTAATAATTCGGATGCTCTAATGGTTTCGAAATTCGGTTCTCTTTGTACGATATCGAGGAGGTCGGATATTCCGGAGAGTATGTTTTTCCCGACTTGTTGATTCGCGTAAATTAAATCTAAAGTTTCCTTATTGACGAGATATTCGGAGCCTGCGTCCTTTTGGGATAATTTTAGCATATCTAATAATGTAATTAACGCACCGATCCCGGAACCTTGTGAAAGAGAAGTTTTTAAAGAGTACAAAGAGGAGATCTCCCATGACTCCCTGCTGGATTTTCTTTGGGATTCCTTAAACGTAAGCCAATCCAATTGATTGCGAAGTTGCTGCGTTTCGATTCCCTCTATTTCCTTTTCCGTCTTGGATTCTATGCGTTTTTCCGCCGCCTTCCTGATGGAATTGAAAAAAGGATCCGGAAGAATCGGCTTAATCAGATAATCCACTACTCCCAGTTTCATTATGTCGATTACCTCTTCGGATTCGTCGATGGAGGTTTCTATGATAATATATGCTTCCGGCTGAATCTCCTTTAATTTCTGGACGAAGGTTTTTCCGTCCATTACCGGCATCATCAGATCCACAATATACAGGGAGTAGGATTTCTTATTAGCTTTCTCGAGACCTACGACTCCGTTTTCAGCGATTTCGCAATCTATTCCAAGTCGTTTACAATAGGAGGAATAAAGCTGAGCGATTTCTTCAGAATCTTCAATGATTAGGATCGGTCCATCCAATAATATTTTGATTCCTGGCCGGTTGATTTGTTCAGAATATCGCCGAGTTTGGTCCATTTTATGGTCCTTTAAGGAGTCTTATTATAAGCGTTAGATTTTAATATGTTCAAATTCTATTAAATTATACGAATTTGATATACATATCATGAATATAGAATATGGTAAAATAGAAAAATTTCCATGAGGAATTCTTTTTATTCCGAAAATCCGCGCAATTTCGACGTAAATCCATATTGAATTCGCTCCCATGACAGGGACAATCCAGGAACATAAAAACGCCAATTTCTTCGTTTATACCTTATTTTTGGGTGAACAAACTATCCGAATTAAAGTCTTATTGAGTATAGCTTTTAACGTGCGGTCAGCTTTCGTTCAAAGACTCATTATTCCATCGAAGGTTTATATTTCTTGGCAAGTTCTACTGTTAAAATTCTGGGTATCGTAGGTAGCTTACGATCCGGCTCCGTAAATAAAGCCTTACTTTCTGCGGCGACGAGATTAGCTCCGGAATTCGCACAAATTCAGATTTACGAAGGAATGGGAAGTCTACCGCTTTTTAATCCTGATTTAGAAGGGCAGGAATCCTGGAGCGTTTTGGATTTTCGTTCCGAATTGCGATCGGCAGACGCGATCATAATTGCAAGCCCGGAATACGCTCATGGAATTACGGGCGTTTTAAAGAATGCGCTCGACTGGGTTGTCGGGAGCGGCGAATTCATTGATAAACCGGTCGCAATCTTGAGTGCGTCAAAACGGGCCAAACTTGCTTACGATTCGCTTTTGGAAATCGTGACAGTAATGTCTGCGACGGTTATTCGGGAGGCTTCTCTAACGATACCGTTGGCGGGCAAAGAGATCACGGAAACGGAAATTTTGGCGGATTCGGAATGCACCGATCTCTTAAAAAAATCCTTGGAAGCCTTATGTTTTGCAATCGAAGCAAATAACGAGAAACGGATATTGCGTTAGTCGTAAGCGAAAAGAAAATAAAAAACTTCTAATAAGTTTGGTTGTAGTTAATCGACTAACTTTCGAAAACGAATATAGAAAGGATCGAAGCCTAAGGATTTCCAGAAGGCCACTGCATTTTCGTTTTCGGCGATTGCACGTAACTCGATCGCCTTAATTCCGTTTAATTTTGCCCACTCGAATGTAGCTTCTACCAGAGGTTTCATGAAGCCGGATCTTCGTTTTCCTTGTTTCGTTATGGCGAGGTCGATATAAAGATTTTTTTCCTCTTCAAGATACGGTTTATCTTCGACTCTTGCAATCAGTATGGAAACCAACTCTTCTCCAAGAAAGCCGCCTAGAAAAACTATTTTTTCCGTCCCCCGTAGCTTCAGATATATGTCCACCATTTTGGCAGCCGCTCTTGGTCGGATTCGAAATACGCCGTCTAACGTGAGTTTGTTGATGAATCGAAAGAACTGATTCACTAGCTCGATCGCCGCCTCCCGCTGCTCCGGTAAAACGGGTTTTATGATAAAATCTTTGGTATTCATTATCTTGCTGATGAAAAAAGAAACTTGATTTAGGATTAATCTTTAGTGTTATCGAAGGGGTGAAAATTCGATTACGGACATTTTCTGCGCAAAAAACCGCCAGTCGAGTGTTTTTAAATACGATGATTAGCAAGGCCTTTCTTAGCGGATTTTTATTCGCATCGCTTTTCGCCTTTGCCAATTGCCAAAACAACCATGATAGTCTTCCGGCCCCGTTACTCGATTTTATCGTTTTAGATTACGTAATATCCCAAGACCCGGATCGTTCGGCCGTCTATTTTTCGACGGTAAGAAGCGTCGGCGTTGAAGTCGCCTATGAAACGGGAGCTACCCCCGAAGATGGAACGTTTGCTAGCGTTGTTCCCCCCATGCCGGTTTGGGACGTTACTCGTAGAAATCTTGAAAATGTCTTCGCGAATCGGGGATATTCCGTTTCCGTTTCGACTCCTTCCGGAGTATCCGGAGAGATGCAGGAACTTCCCGGCCAAGGAAAGGAAATTTGGAGTGTGGTTGATTTAGTTACGTTAGCTTCCAAATACAGACGGAAGTCTTCCGATTTTCAAACGGCGAATTTCTTTGTAGTTTTCGTGAAAGGGAAAATGAACGACAGCAATATCATTGCAATTACGATTTCAGGGGTATTCAATATCGGTGCGCCGGCAGTCTTCGTATTTAAGGATATTATCAACACCTTCCCCTTGCAGTATCGGAAATCGGGAGAACAGTCGACGGTTGTCCACGAATTAGGTCATGCTTTGGGACTCGTTAATAACGGAATCCCTATGCAATCCTCCCACCAAGACCTTTCCCACGGAGCCCATTGCACGAATAAGAAATGTACTATGTACTATTCCATACAGTTGGATAATTTTAATGCTTCCACACCTTTGATCTACGGCGACGAGTGTCTGAGCGATATTAGAAATTATAAACCTTAACGAATTATAAAAACGAGGATTCTAAAACTTAGATTAAAGAATCTTATCCGCAAAGAACATCTTAAGATCCGCAATCGGCAGTCTTTCCTGAGACATACTGTCCCTTTCTCGAACGGTTACCGTCTTATCCTTAAGGGAATCGTAATCAACGGTGATGCAATACGGAGTTCCGATTTCATCCTGACGACGATAACGTTTTCCGATTGCTCCTCCGTCGTCGTACTCCATATTTCCCAGCGAGGATAAATCGGCGAAGATGGAACGAGCTAATTCGGGAAGTCCGTCCTTTTTCATCAGAGGGAAGATTCCTATTTTTACGGGGGCTACCTTGGGAGCAAAACGAAGCACCGTCCTAGTCTCCCCATCCGCTAATTTTTCTTCGAAGTACGCATCGGTAACCGTAGCTAAGAATAGTCGATTTAAGCCTAACGCCGGTTCAACGACGTAGGGAATATATTTCTTGTTTGCGACCTGATCTTGGTACTTCAAATCTTCCCCCGAGAATTTTTCGTGCTGAGTCAGATCGTAATCGGTGCGGGACGCGATTCCCCAAAGTTCTCCCCATCCGAATCCGTATTTGTATTCGATATCGGAGGTAGCTTCGCTATAAAAAGATAATTCCTCTTTCTCGTGCTCGCGGATCTTCAGATTCTCCTTGCGAAGACCGACATGATCGGTCAAAAACCGCAAGCAGTAGTCCACCCAATGCGAGAACCATTCTTTTTGAGTTCCAGGTTCGCAAAAATATTCCATCTCCATCTGTTCGAATTCCCGAGTTCTGAATACGAACTGTCTCGCCATGATTTCGTTTCGAAACGATTTTCCGATTTGAGCGATCCCGAACGGTATTTTGCGTCTTGTGGTGGAAACGACGTTCTTAAAATTGATAAAAATCCCTTGAGCGGTTTCCGGTCGAAGGTAGATATCCTGCGCGTCTTCGGCGGAAGCGCCGTGGGAAGTTTTGAACATCAGATTGAAATCGCGCGCCTCGGTGAAAGTGCCGCGGTTCCCGCAAGTCGGGCAGGCAAAGTTTCCTTCCTTAATCACCTGATTCATTTTTTCCAGAGTGAGGCCGGTCGCTGCTCCTTCCCCTTTTTGATCTTCCAGGAATTTGTCCGCTCGAATGCGGGCTTTACAATTCTTACAATCGATCAAAGGATCGTTGAAATTCGAAACGTGGCCGGAGGCCTCCCATACTTTCGGATTCAGAAGAATGGAGGAATCTAAACCTACGACATCTTCGCGTAAGTGAACAAAATGCTTCCACCAGAGCCGTTTTAAATTATGAAGAAGTTCCGCCCCGTACGGGCCGTAGTCGAAAGTATTCGAGAGTCCTCCGTAAATCTCGGAACCTGGATAAACGAAGCCGCGTCTTTTACACACGGAAACGATATCTTTCAACGATGAATCGAGGGTTTCTTTCTTCTCCATGCATCCAAGAATTCCCGAATCGGTGTTACGATAAAGTATTAAATTCCCACAAATCTTCCAATTCTTGTTTGCGTTGGAAGACTAGGGAGGTCCAATAGGCGGAGGATGTTCGAGACAGTGTTTTCCCGTAAACGTCGAATCGTAGAGTGGGGGATTAACTTTCTTTCCTGGATTTCACCGTTCGTCGGATTCGGCATTTTTTTCCCCTTAGGGGTCTTGTTTGCGTTTCCGACCGGAAGAAACGTTCGTAGAAATGCTTTTTCTTCTTTGGCGCTACAAATCGCCATTCTCGGAATTTTATATCCACTCGAAATTACTCAGCTTTTTTCCACAAAGGCCGAAGAATTTATTTCCATCTTCGTTTTAGTAAGTCCGCAGATATCCGGATTGCATGGATGGTTTATTCTTCCTCTATTCTTCTTACTCGGCCTTGTATTCATGCTTCTTCAGGCAAAGTCGGTTCGCTCTAAATTACGTTCCGGAGAAAGAAAGCCTCTAATCCTCGTGCCGGTTTTTTCGATTTTGGCGCTATTCGGAGTTTTAATTCTGACTCACCACCTTGCGTTTGAGGATGAGTTCAGAGTGAAAATGGCTCCATTTGTGGTTTTGTCCGAAAGTGTTTGGATATTCTTCCCTTGGTTAATCGCCGTCGCAGGAATGATGTCCGGAGGACGCCCTATCTTCCTCTTTCGCAAACCTTGGGCTTGGTTTTCTAAACAGGTTTTCGTTTCTAGAGTTTCCGAAACCAAGGAAACTCAATCCGCTTTAAAGAAACGAAAATATTCGATGATCCGAGATTTGTTGCTTCCAGGGTGGGGTCATATTTATTCCGGAAATCTTTGGAAAGGGTTTCCGATTCTATTCGTTTATTTACTTCTTCTTTTATTCTTTGCGACTTTCTTTTTCTCCTGGATGGAGCCTGCATTTGGAATTCGGTATTTAGCGTCTCTGGGTTTGAAGCCGGGAATCCCCGATAAGAAATTTTTCGAAGTGGCTTCCTCCTTTCTCCCCTGGTTCTTCGCTCTGCTGCTTTTATCCGCGACCAACGGCTTCTCGCATTGGTTATTGAAAAGATCGTTTCAGACGAATTTACCTGCGCGAGGTTTACGGCCTGGGTTTGCGAACAATATCGCGCTTAGCGTTTTGATTCACTTAGTTCTCCTGTCTTTAGTTTTAATCATCCCTGCGATGATTAATCGAAAATCGGATAAGGAGAAATCCAAACCGGAAGGACATTATACTCCCGAAAATACGATGGAATATTATTTCATCGATCCTAACGTTCCCGACGAAGTTCAGGGACTAAACGGTGGGGTTATAACCGGGACGGAAACGCCCAATACGCAGCAAGGGGAAAAAATTCCGAATGAAAAACCTGCGGACGAAGGGCGGGTCAAAGGGGATGTAAAACGAATCCGCGGGAAAAAACTTCCGCCCACTTACTCCAATTATATCTCCGCGAAAATGCGGGCCTTCGAATCGTTTATGGAATATTGGAAAACCGCTCCGCATAATTATTCCTGCGTTGTTGCATACACAATCACGCCAGAAGGCGATGTGGTAGACGTCGAACTCGTTGAAAGTTCTCCGTATCCTGAACAGGATCGACGGACTTTGGAACTGATCGAAAATCTATCTCCGATGATGCCTCCGCCCGGAACTAAAGGATATGTTCGAGTGACGGAACTTTTTTGGAACGGTACCATTAATCCAGAAACGATGCCCACCAAATTACAAAGCGATTTGGTGCAAATGTTCGACGGACGTTACATGGAGGAGCTATGAGCGTTGAACTCCTTGCCATTTTGAGTATTTTCCCTTGGGCTTTCGTTTTGGTTTATATCCATCCCAAAATTCCCGTTTCTAAACTAGTATTCACGTTATTCGGCGCCCTTGCCTTAGGTTGGTTGGCTACCGAATTGGTTCTGCAATTGAACGCTTGGTTCTGGCCGAATGTTCCCGTTCCGGGTAAAAAGCCTTCCGGTTCCATCCTATCTCAAACGGTTCATATCGCTTTCGTTCAAGCGGGGATGATGGAAGAAGCGTGTAAATCCGCTCTTATTTTAGGTTTTTCTTATTTAGTTGCCTACGACCGACGGGCGAAACGATTTTTACCTGAAGTTTTCCTAATCGGAGGATTTGTTGCGCTCGGGTTTGCCGGTGTGGAAAATTATCATTATATTCAATCCGCAAACGAACATGATCGTGTAGCGACGTTCATCGCGAGAACGTTAAAATCCACGAACGCACACTTGCTTATAAATCTATGCTTTTCCCTTTTTCTGATTAAAAGTAATTTTAAGGAAAAGGCGGACAAGGCTAAATATTTAGGTCAGGCGTTCTTACTGGCAGTATTTCAACACGGCCTATTCGATTTTTTCGTATTACCGAACGGAAGATTCGGCGCTTGGATTGCGATCGCCTTATTCGTCGGGATTTGGGTGTGGATAGTGAAGGATCGAAGAAAATACTTGGTTCCGTTGGATGCAGAAATCGTAGATGACGGTAGTGTCGTTCTACCTAATTTGTCCTCAGGACAATCAGGTGAAGTATAAGGAAGTCAAAGTATCCATACCTAAAGATTTTGCCGAAGAATTTTCCTCTCTGCTCGACGAATGGCAAGTCGCCGGATATTACGAAATTCTCTTCGATCGCGAAGAAGCAAGAAAACCGGAGGAGGAAATTATTTCGGATAATACTCCGATTAGGGTTTATTTGGCGGAGGAAGATATCTCTTCGGAAGCGAAAATCTGGGTTTACCTAAAGGCGGTTGCTCCGGAGAATTCTTTCGCCGAATCCAGATGGATCGAAACGAAAGAATACGAAGAGGCTTATAAGGAATTTTACAAACCCTTTTCCGTCGGAGTATTTTGGGTGGTTCCTACTTGGGAAAAAGAGGACTGGGAAGCGGCTAAAGCCGTCGAAATTCAACCTGCTGTTCCGATATACATCAATCCTGGTTTGGCCTTCGGCACCGGACATCATGAAACGACTCGACTCGTATTATCCCGGCTCGGCGATATAGAGCTGGTCGGTAAACGCGTCGTAGATATCGGTGCGGGTTCGGGAATTCTTTCGGTCGCAGCCTCGAAGATCGGCGCTACGGAAATTCTGGCCGTCGATATTGATCCAAACGCGGTGCGATCTTCCACTTTCAATAGAGACGAAAACCGGATCTCCGATTCTAATCTAAGAGTGGAAGAGGGCGGATTCGATCATCCCTTAGTCGCGGAAAAAGAATACGATTTATGCGTCGCAAATATCACCTTTGCGGTCTTAAAGGCTAATATAGAGCGGATTGCCTCCTTAAAAACGAATCATTTTCTATTTAGCGGCGTGATAACGGAAAGAAAGGAAGAATTCTTGGAACTCCTTACCGACATCGTAAAAGGGAAGTTAGTTTACGAAACGTCTTGGAACGGTTGGGAATTGATCGAGTGGCTTCGCGAGTGAAAAGTTATTCCGTTCAGTTCCGTTTTACTCGGTGAGCAGAAAAATCTAACCGATTTAGATTTAGTACATTTTAATTTTATAATATTTTAGGAGATTTTCATGAAACATTACGACGTATTCGGAGTCGGAAACGCATTAGTCGATATTTTAGTATTAACCGACGATCCTTTTCTGAAGAATTTAGGTTGGACCAAAGGAATCATGACGTTGGTGGATTCACCCACGCAGGGAAAAGTTTTGACGGCCCTTGAAGGGCATAAGAAGGATTTACGTTCCGGAGGGAGCGCGGCCAACACGATGATCGCGTTGGCAAACTCCGGCGGAACGGGAATCTATACCGGAAAAGTCAGCGAAGATACGTACGGTGAATTCTATAAACAAGATATGGAAAATGCCGGGATTCTATTCGAAGTTCCTCCGGTAACGGACGGACATACAGGGACGTGCGTAATTTTGACGACTCCGGATGCCGAAAGGACGATGCTTACCAACTTGGGCATCTCGTCCACATTAACAAAGCAGGATATAGATCTCGCTCGATTAAAAACCTCCTCCTATAGCTATTTGGAAGGGTATCTTTGGGATGTTCCTTCCACAAAGGAAGCCTGCGTTTTAACGATGGAAGAATCCCGGAAAGCGGGAGTCAAGGTGGCTTTCACTTACAGCGATCCATTTTGCGTGAATCGCTCCCGAGAAGATTTTGTTAAATTAACGAAAGAATATTGTGATGTAGTTTTTTGTAATGTAGAGGAGGCTAAGGCTCTCGCAGGCCTGGAATCGAAGGAAGAGGCTCTTAAATTCGTGGCTTCCCTTTGCTCGACGGTTTTTATGACGGACAGCGCCAATGGGGCGTTCGTATCCGAAAACGGAAAGATACGCCATGTCGGAGGTTTTCCCGCTCAGAACTTATTGGATACGACCGGCGCAGGAGATAGTTTTGCGGCGGGCGCTTTATATGGGCTTACGCATGGATTTTCCCTGGAAAGGGCGACAAAATGGGGAAACTACGTTGCATCGCGAATCGTTCAAGAAATCGGACCACGGCTCACCGTTCGATTGATGGGCAGGCAAGAGGAAATCTTAGGGAAGGTCTAACAATATTTATCTCCGAGAGACCGTAAAAAATTTTTCGGAGATCGCTGAGATTTTATTTTACGGGCAGGTTAAGGAGACCGCCATCGTGTTTCCGTTCCCGTTTTGAGGAACGGAAAACGTGGTCTGCCTTACGATCGTATCCGGAAAACCGTCGACTCTGGCAATGTCTCCCAAGCAAACCAATTGATATTGTCCGGGCATAATGTACTTTATCGGAGTGGTTCCCGCAAGCGCGGGAGAGGCAATCAAAGGCAATTTGCTCAATAGATTGATTTCCGTATCGCGGAAAATTCCGTAATAATGATACGTAGAGCCGCTGCCTCCGCTGATCAATAATTTGGAAGCGGAGCTTGGGTAAATGGTTCTAGAACGAAGCAGTAAATTTCCGCCGATATCCGTTTGGCCTTGATGATCGGCATTCCAGTCGCTGACCGCAACCAAAGTTCCTGCGTTCGATCCGTCGAGTGCGGCGAATGAGTGAATCATTAAGTTTTCTTTAAGATTCATCCTTACTTCGAAGATATAGGGTTCATAACCGGGACGGAATTCCATATCGCCGTTGCCTAAAGGTCCTCCCTCGTCTCCCCCCATCGAATAAAGCAAAGGAAAAATCAACGGAGTCGTGGATTTAGTCAGTGCCCCCGGAACGTAAGCCATCCTCGGCACGATATTAAACCCGTTGATCGGATAGTTATCAAAGAAGGTGACTGTGGTAAGATCCACATTCGGAATATTTCCCCAAGCAGTGATCATGGTTCTTAGGAAGACGCCGGTGTAATAGTACTGACTCGGATTTCCTTGGCTAGTTCCTTCCGTCGGATCGTTTGAGGGGTACTGAGCGCCGTCTCCGTTTAGTAACTGCTGCATTTTGAATTCGCCATTTTGCGATCGGCAAGTATTGGAGTTTAACGTATACGGAACGGTGCAGTAGACTTCGCGATTCGGAGCGATAAAATCCCAGAACGATTTCGATTGCTTTGTGGTCGTAATTTGGGAAAGATTTCCCAAGCCCTCTTGGTATTTGGATGAGATTCGAATCTCTCCGATATCGATAAAAATCGGCAGGTCCTTAGCCAAAGGGACACCTGTAAGATTGAACGCAGGATCGCCGGGAACGTCATCCTGGTATAAAGCTCCCGTTCCACCTTGGTATTGCGAAAAATCCTGAGGGTTGTCGGTAGCGTACGTCGCTTTTAAAAGAAGGAGCATCCTACTATTAAAGAGGGTACTCACGACAGGCGCTCCGGTAAGGTTTCCTTGCCAGTCTCCGCGTCGGCAAGTAATGAGCAGTAGGCTGAGCAAAATAGCCGTCGAGATTTTAGAATTCATAAGAACATACTCACCATTAGACCGAAGTTGAAAAATTCCGTATTTACCGTATGATAATAATTAGGATTGGTTAGTCGAGAATCTTCCGTCGGCCCAATATACGGATATTTGGTAGCGCTCGGAGGCTCCAAGTCTGTTTCGAATATTTTATAATAATCCACTCGAATTCCGATTCGAATTTTTTTCCCGGCGATGAAGCTGGCCTCAAAGCCCGCGTAGAGCGTTTTATCCCAGCGAGACGTATTTGCAGGTCGTGCGACTACGTAAGTTTCTCCGCCCCCGGCCTTCACAAGGAAATTGATGGGAATTTCAAATGGAAGCTTATAAACCAATGCGCCATAGGTTGGAATTGTCGTAAGAGCCCGTTCCGATCTGGAGAGGTAATTGGCGTAAGATGCACCGAATTCCATATAAAAGATCCAAGGCCAAGGGATCCTAAAAAATAAACCCGCCCCAAGAGTCGTATTTAATATTTGCTGCGATTGGCTACCGGGAAAAGGGTTGGCAGCCCCCAACCAAAAACCGATCTCCGGTTTTCGATTATCGAAAAAACTGGGGAGATCCTCTTCTTCCTCCTCTTCGCTTTCCTTAGAGTCGGCCTTTTTGCCTGACCGTGTCAAACCGGAGGAGGGAAGGTTCCCGCCTTGGGCGACTAATTCTCCATTGCGAAAGCTATTTCCTATCTTAGGCAGGTTCCAAGTTCCGGGTATGCTTGCCCCGCCTAAAAAATTCAAGGCACGTTTACTAAGCCCATCTGGGACAGCGAATACCCCAGTCCAGGGAAAAAATAAGAAGGCGATCGGGAGGAATTTTTTCAATGTGAAATTCTCCCAAAAGCATCCCGTTCTAGATAAAGTGAATCGATTTGAGGAAAGGAATCGTAATACGCTCGAACGAAATATAATCCGTAAGGTGGAAGAGTGATTCCGGCTATCGTTCGATCTTTTGAGGATAGGATTTCCAATATATTTGTCTCTTTACGCTTTCCTGTCGCTATCTCTAATAATGTACCCGTTAGAATGCGGATCATATTATGGAGAAAGCCATTTGCCTTAATCCGGAAGCGAAACAATCCCGGTTCCTCTGGGCTCTCTTTTAAACTCGTATCATAAATGACCCGAGTTGTAATCTTTCGGTTCCTCATGGAAGTAGCCTTAGCCAGGCTACGGAAATCATGCTCACCTTTTAATAGTTCCAGTTCTTGCCGTAACCGGGAAACGTCAATCCGATGTTGGTACCAAAACACGCGGTTTTTCCAAATAGGTCGGGGAATTTTCGAGTTTAGAAGCAGGTATTCATACTCCCTCGCAGTACAGGAAAATTGAGAATTGAAGGTTTCCGGAACTGGGGCGATTCCTAGGATGGAAAGACCTGGGTCGGTGAGTGCATTGAGTCCGAGTAAGAAGCGGGATAATTCTTTGATCTTCGATTTCGTTTTGAAATTTACGATCATTCCCCGTGCATGGACCCCGGTGTCGGTTCGTCCGGCTCCGTAGATGCGCGTGGGCTTATTTAAAAGAATCGCCAGAGCTTTTTCTATTTCGTTCTGAACCGTAGGCGTTTGTCTTTGGGTTTGGTAACCGTAAAAGCATCCGCCATCATATTCCAGAAGGAGAGCGTAATTACCCGGCTCGTCCATTTCATTCATGTTTCAGAAACCGCGGGGAAGTTTTACGGAACAAGCAGGAAAGGGTTATTTCTCTCCTCCCATCTCATCGATGATCTTGTTGTATTCATCGTACAATTCTTTTGCCATATCGATGATCACCGAAGGCTTGGATTTGGAAGCTTTTCCGGAACCGTAAAGTCTAGAAAGAGTTCGTTTGGCCCGAACTAGTAGATTCAGTTTGGATTGAGGATCCGATGCCAATTCGTCTTTAAATTTCATCGTAAGGTACGCTGAAAGATAAATGACTCCGTCAAAACCCCAGTTTTTGTCCGTATCGGGACCTAATAAATAAGACGCGGCGTCTACAGGTTCCGATCCGGATTGCATGATTTCCATCGTATCGGTATACCAACTGGCTGCTTTCTGGTAGAGAAGATCCCGAATTTTATCAAATCCGATTTCGGGAAATTCGACATGCATATCGTCGAAATACCAGGCGCCACGCACGGCACAAACTGCCTTTTTGGGAGTCGGAGCAACGGTTACTTTTCTGCTTTGATAGCACTCGATCGCTAATAAGTAGGAAGCTGTGCCTAAAACTAGATTTCTATCCTGGTAAAAATCAAGAGGACCGAGGATTAGTTCGATATTCTTTCTGCGGGTTTCCGCGTTTTCTCTCAGTTTCGTGTTTTCGTCCGCGTCTAAAGAAGACCAGTCTTTCGGAAAGGCGGTATAAAGGCATCTAGGACAGACATTTAGAACATAGTCGTTCGGACTTACCCGACCGAATTTTTTGTTCTTTTCGTAGAGGCGACGGAGTTCCTGGGTCAAACGACCTGCAATTAAGCGCCCGCCGCCCTGAAACATGCTTTCACGTTGGTGAACTTCGTTGCATATAGGGCAAACGGTATCCTCCTTATTGCGGAAGGAGATTTTCTTACCTTGTGCTAGTGCTGTTGCTGTCATTAGTTAGAGAATTTCCGGAAAAATCCTGCCGGAAGCGTCAATTCTCACCGTATTCTAACCGATAGACTAAGAAGAAAAGCACGATTTTCGGGTTGAACCCGGTCTCTTATGGGAGATAGTAAAGAAAAGGTCCGCCAATGAAGAAACTACTCGTTTTCACGATCGCGATGTTTATCGCGCCCGCAATCCTCCACGGCGAAGCCGTTTCGATGAAGGCATATAAGAAACGGGTCGAACTCCTTACCTACTTACGGGAGATCGAGCCGATCGTCCGGAATTATCCGGGCGATCAAAAAACGCCCCAGAACCAACAAGGTCAAGCCGCGCCGCAATCGGAGGGGGATCGAATTGGGAAATACAAAGAGTTGAAGCGCCTTTACCAAGAGGGTTTGCTTTACTTCTTTGAGGGGAATCACGTAAATTCATATCGTCGTTTCTTAGAAGCACAATTCGGAATGGAACTTCTGCTGGAAGAAATTTCCCAGGCTTATGTGGAAAGAACCGAAGAAATGTTGAAAACTGCGATTGAAAGAAAGAACCCGAATAATCCGCAGGATAAAGCTCTTGTCGACATCGCCGTCGAGTATGGACAAGGGAGTTATATTCGCGCCGATATCAAGGAAAACCGCGAAGCTCCTTTCTTTCGTAGAATGTACAACCCGCGTGAATACCATTACGTAACAAGCAAGTATACGATTGAAAAGAATATGGAACTCGGTTATCAATTTTTGGGAGAAGCGAAAGAAACCAGAAATAACGCGCTCAAAATCGAGAAGCAATTGGAAAAACACCAAAAACTTCAGCCTAGTCATCGCAAATATCGGATCGAATATTATTTAGGCGCCATTAATCTTTGTCGGGATGCGAGAGCGAATGCGATCAATATCTTTAAATTGAAGTATCCGTATGATAACTACTTTATTCAAAGATCCGACGCCAAGACCGAAGAACTGAAAAACGAATACGGGGAAATCACTCCTGCCGAAGTCGTTTCGATCGAAGGAATTACCTACGATTTTACGCAAAATCCTCTCGTCCGTTTGGATGCAAAAATGAGCCCGGTATTCGATAAACGGATTCCGGACGAATATCGCAAGGATGCGGTAGACGTTCTCGGTAGAGTATTCGACGACGAAATCAGTAGTCGTTTGTATCTGAGATGGGATGCCGAAAAGAGGAAGGCTCTCGTAGGAGATAAACTTCCTCCAGGGAAAACGAAAGCAACCCAACCAGCGAATACGAATAAGTAATCACGGGTGTAAGAGCCGGTATGCGGCTCTTACCTGAACTTCGAAAATCGTTTCCGAATGCCGTTCGTTAAAGGAGCGGCATTCTTGTTTATTACCGTTTCATTCATTTCGTAATAAAAGAGAGCGGTTTACACATCCAGAAAGTACTTTCCAGACGATGTCCTCTCCGGGAGCATAGTAATGCATGAGTCCATTCAAGTTTTTGGAAAGTCGATTAGGTAGGTTCTCAAAGGAATACCAGAAACTCGTTTTACGAACCTATCTGATTACCGTCCGATTGGTATTGACGATCGCTTTTCCAGCAATGATTAAAGGAATTTATTATTCTCTGATCGGGAATCGTTCCAAGCAATATATCTCGTTTCTAAAAGGGTCCGCGCTTTGGGGCGAGGCCGTCCGCAAGATGACGAAAACCAATCTGATTTTAACGAATGAGATTACGATTCCGGAGACGGGCCACATGATTTTTTTAAATCATGTGAATGAGATCGATTTCCCGTATGATTGTCTCGTAGTGAATAAACCGTATCTTGCCAATCAAGTTATTAAGAAAACTTTAGTAGCTTACTGGTGGATGAAAGCCATGGGTTCCCAAGTATTCGAGACGTCTAAGGCGACCACGATTGCCGTGTCCGTCCGAAAGCTTTTAAAAGGTTTAAATACGACCTCGTACATCGTCTATCCGGAAGGCCATAATACGTATTCGGAAGTAATTCAACCTTTAGTGAAAGGGATGGTCAAGATCGCATTTGAAAATAAAATTCCGGTAGTTTTGGTTCTTAAATCGGGGATAACCCGGTATCAAACTCAGCCGATGAACGCAACAGTCGGTTATAAATATGTCGGGCGATTTGAACCGACTAACTTTGCGACTTGGGAAGCGTTTAGAGAGTCCTTACACGAAGTCATGATTAAGGAGAAAGCTCTGTTGGATCAACAGATCGGAACTCAAAGAGAGCCGGAGCCGGTAAAGTCAAAGTGATCCATACGTTGCTCATTGCGAACCGAGGCGAGATTTCTCTTCGGATCCAAAGAACTTGCAAACGACTTGGAATTAAGACTGTCGCGGTTTTTTCGGATGCGGATGAAAATTCTCCCTTCGTTCAACAAGCGGATCTTGCCTATTATATAGGAGCTTCCGAGCCTTCCAAATCGTATCTTTCAATCCCTTCAGTCTTGAAGGCCGTCAAGGAAACCGGCGCAAATGCGGTGCACCCGGGTTACGGATTTCTTTCGGAACGTACCGAGTTCGCTCTTGCTCTCGCGAAGGAAGGAATTTTATTTTTAGGTCCGCGTCCGGAAAGCGTGGATTTGATGGGAGATAAGATTCGTTCCAGAGAAGCGATGGTACTTGCTGGCATTCCGGTCGTTCCCGGATATAACGGAAACTCCCAGGATCCGAAATTATTATTAAGCGAAGCCAAGAAAATCGGATTTCCGGTTATGATAAAGGCGAGCGCCGGCGGTGGCGGAAAAGGGATGAAGAGAGTGTATTCCGAATCGGAATTTTTGCATTCTCTTGAATCCGCCCAGAGAGAGGCAAAGAACGCCTTCGGAGACGCCCGAGTATTCTTAGAAAAATACATAACCAATCCCCGTCATATAGAAGTGCAGGTTTTCGGAGATACCCAAGGTAATGTTCTCCATCTATTCGAGAGAGAATGTTCCATCCAGCGCAGACATCAGAAAGTAATCGAAGAGTCGCCCGCACCGAATTTGGACCGCAAGTTAAGGGATAAGATCTGCGAGGTTGCCGTTCAAGCCGCGAAATCTATCGGTTATCTCGGAGCAGGAACGGTAGAGTTTATCTTGGGTGAGGATGGGAATTTCTATTTTCTAGAAATGAACACACGGCTTCAAGTGGAACACCCGGTTACCGAAATCGTAACCGGATACGACTTAGTCGAGTGGCAGATACGAATTGCGGAAGGAAAAACCTTACACGAACTCTTAAACGGCGCCAAACTGAGTCAGACAGGACACGCGATCGAAGCCAGAGTTTATGCGGAAGATCCTGAAAATGAATTTCTTCCGTCCATCGGAAAGATTGAATTCGCTTCGTTTCCCGAAGGACAAAATATTCGCGTGGATAGCGGGGTCGTTACCGGTTCGGAAGTATCTCTATATTACGATCCTATGTTGGCCAAAGTGATCGGATCGGGTAAGAATCGGGAAGAAGCACGAAAAAATCTGATCAATGCATTGGAAAATACGATAGTGTTCGGGCCTACTACGAATGTTCCATATCTGAAAGGGATTTTGATTCATCCTGAATTTGCAAATGGACATACTCATACTCATTTTCTGGAGCAGCATTCCATCTCTACGGGTGAAAACGAGGAAGAGAAAGATGCCTTATCAAAAGTCGCGTCTTTGCTTGCGGCTCGAAGAAAAAAGGCGACTTCCATTTGGGAAGCATTGGGTCCGAGGGATTTATGGGAAGTGAATTCGTGAGTACCTTATATAGATTACGCTGGAAGGAAAAGGAGTATCTCCTTGATTTAGGGGAGTCTCCATCTTCGGCAAGGGTATTCGATTCCGAGTCCGGCTGGGAAACGTTGCTTTCCCATTATTCTTGGACGCAAGAGAAAGAAGGGACCTTTTCGCTTCCCGACGGTTCTGTTGCACTGATTTCCGGCGCCAAAATTTTCATTCATACTAGAGGACGCAGTTTTCAGTTTCTGTTGAAAGCAAAAGAAACAAGCGGAGTCGATGCGGCGCAAAAAGAAATCAAAAGCCCAATGCCCGGAAAGCTCATCAAAGTTGAAGTAAAGCCCGGAGACTCGGTAAAGAAGGGCCAGGTACTTGCCGTCGTCGAGGCAATGAAAATGGAACACGCTTTAAAGGCAGGCGCGGATGCAGAGGTTCAAGAATTGAAAGCTTCTCCCGGAGACCTTGTAGCTCAGGATCAGATAATTTTAATATTGAATTCGTAACCCCGTTCCGATTTTCGGAATCGTGATTCAGCTTGCACGTGGCCGCAAGAGCAGTCTGGAACGTTAGTCACCCCAACAACAAAAGCTTCCGCAGAATCAATTTCGAAACGAAAGAGAAATACAAGGTACTGTTCCTGCGTATCATTGAGAATTCTCCGAATCAAGCGCATACATTTTTTCTACTTAGCCGATTCTCTCTAAGCCAAGGTTTAAACATTCGTTCATTCGTTATCTCGTGTATGATTGTCATTATTGAAATGGGGAAGCCTTTTTTTTGGTCTAGAAAAGTGAGATATAAAACATGTTTTTGGTGCAGAGCTTAAATTTTCCTCTCGTTCAAGATTACAATTCTATTTCGAACAACCGTATGAACTCGATGATAGGAAATTTGCAAAAGACCCACTTAAACGATGAACGGTTCCCCGTTTTCCAGGAATAAATTTGACATCGCTTCTTACCCCACTATAACTTGCGAAATCGTATTTTATTATCTGGGCTTTGAATGAAGAATTTTCTCGTTTGTCTTGCTTTAATCGGACTTGTCACTTTTGGATTCGCTGAACCAATATCCGCGCAGAATATTATTGGCGGTTGCGAAAAGCCCGAGGCCCGTAAGGATCTCCCATTTCCAATAAGCCAGCAGAGGCAACTCTGTAAGAAGGATTTAATAAAAAAGAAAGAGGGTTGGTTTCCTACGGGGCTTCCACTCTTAAATTCGGATCCGAATAGCGGTGTCGGATACGGTGTGCGCGTCTTCGCTTATAATAACGGCAAAAGGGACGATCCGTTTTTCGAATACACACCGTATAAGTTTCGTATCTATGCTCAATACTTTAACACGACCAAAAATCGACAGTACCAGGATATCGCATTTGATGCGCCGTACGTTTTTGGAACTCAGTGGAGATTAAGAGGTGAGGGCGTATACGATGCAAACCCGAATACTCTATTCTTCGGTGTCGGAGAATCTTCCCTGCAAAATTTAAGTTCTCACGATCGAAATCAACCCGGCTCGCAGTTGGACACGAACCAAACCTTTACTCAACAGCAGCAAAATCTTGCTTATACTCGACCAGGTGGTCCGGGAGATCCGGTCACTTTAGGCGGGGGAGTGTATAGCGGACTGCCTGCCCAGAATGGATTTAGAGTTTCGGACGGACAATACAATCGATATAATATAATTTCGCCGACTGCGAACTTAAGCGCGGAGCATTCCTATTTAGGTGGAACAGTAAGGCTTGTTACGGGAGCCAGGTTTTCCCAGAATATAGTTCGCACGTTTGACGGTACGCAAGTGAAGGGCAACGATCCTGTTCTGGACGGATGGCCTATCAATTCCAGCGGATTGGTATATAATGGCACTACAAAATTAACGCAGGATCAGCAAGCGGGCAAGATTTTAGGGTACCATGGTGGAAATGTGAATTCCATTCGATTGGGTTTGGTGTATGATACTCGTGATTTGGAGCCGGATCCAAACCAAGGCGTTTTCATAGAGGCTACTTATGAACGGGCGACCAAAACCATGGGATCCGATTACAATTATTCGAAATATTTCACGCAGGCTAAATTCTTCTACAGCCCGTTCCCGAAAGTTTTCGATAAGCTCGTATTGGCCGGTCGCGGAGGTTTTTCCCTTACTGAAGGCGATGTTCCTTTTTTCGAGTATAGAAATATGTGGGGAACGGAAGGTGTGATTTCCGGTCTCGGGGGTCGCACGACCCTTCGCGGATATAAGCAAGATCGATTTGTCGGTCGTACGATGGGTTGGGGAAATTTAGAGATTCGTTATAAATTCGCGGAATTTTCCATCTGGGGGCAACACTTTGCCTTCAATATTGTTCCCTTTTTCGACTTCGGTCGTATTTGGGACGACGAACATAAGATCGGTACCCAGGGATATAAATATTCTAAGGGAACGGGACTTCGGATTGCTTGGAACCAAACTACGATTATCATGATAGACTACGCAGTTTCTCGAGAAGATAAGCAACTTTTTATAAACTTTAACCACGCATTTTGATAGAGTACTATTTATGAAGAACCAGTTTACAATTTTCTTTTCCTCGATCCTTCAATGTTACTTCGTTCTTTCGATTTCGTTTTTTGCCGTCGCAAACTGCGAACAAAAAAAGGATAAGGAGACCCAAGGTTTTTTAAACGAAGACGCAAACGTATTGCTGGCGGGTGCGCTTTTCTTCAGCACCTATCGATCTAACGGGGACGGAACGATAACCGATTCGTCAATCGGGCTAACTTGGAAAATTTGCTCTCAGGGACAAACCTATGTTGCCACGTCGGGCGGTTATAGCTGCGAAGGTGGCGGTCTTATAAACAATGGTTGGGGCGCCGTTCAGTTGCAATACTGTAATCAAAACAACGGGGCGTGTAACGCGGTAAGTTTGCCGGAAGCGTTAGTTCCGGTTTCTCAGATCGGGGTGGCCGGTAGCTCGGAAGCATATACTAGTTGTTCAGGAGACAGGACTGGAGGATATTCGAATTGGCGCGTTGCGAGCTATACCGAATTGAAATTATTAAGTTCATCTAGCCGTGCGGAGATGCTCTTGAAGTTTCCGGACACAATCGAGGATCTTTATTGGAGCGCTTGGGCCAATGAACAGGATCCTTCCAATCGAACAGCTAGGGCGGTTTCGTTCGCAAGGGATAAGTTCGGAACGGATGATGCCCAGAACAAGACTAATCGTTATTACGTTCGTTGCGTTCGACCTTAAACGAAATTTACTTAATAAACGATCCGCTGATTGCCGATTCAAGTGTTTTAGATTTTTATAAAATTCTAAAATGTCGGTGAGTCGACTTGGACTCTTTTACGCGAGATCATCTTTGTTTGCGTAATATTCCGATTCGGACGTTCTTGTCACGGGAATGTGAATATTTGTTCGCAATTTATATTTGACAATTTCACAAAGCTACATATTTACTTATGAGTTTGGAAATTTCCCTATAGATGAGTCGCTCGATGAAGATTCGCAAAGTCAGAGATCTTACCTGCCTGCTTGCGCTTTTATGCGCTTTCGAATCCGTCCTAGCCGAAGCGCCGCCTCCGACCGGAGGTTGTGAAAAATCTCCGCCTCGACCGAATCTTCCCTTTCCAATGGATCCAGCAAAACAGTTATGCAAAAAGGATTTGGATCAGAAAAAAGAAGGTTGGTATCCGACCGGTTTGCCTTTGATTAACTCGGATCCGAACGAAGGAATCGGATACGGAGTTCGAGCGTACGCATATAATAACGGGAAGAAGAGCGACCCATTATTCGACTATACTCCTTATCGAGTCCGTTTTTTTGCCCAATACTTTAATACGAACAAGAATGCACAATATCATCAGCTCAGTTTGGACATGCCGTTTATTGCAAATACGCAATGGAGACTGAGAGCGGATGCGTTTTTGACGATCACTCCTACTACTTTGTATTTTGGAATCGGACAGGATTCGATGAAAAATCTAAGTTACCATGATAGAAATCAACCTGGCGGGTATTTGAGCACGAATGCGACGTATCAGGATCAGTCTCAGAATCTAGATTACTGGCGTCCAGGAGGTCCCCAGGATCCTGTTCGTTACGGGGGCAATGCGTATACTGGAATTCCTAGTCAACCCGGCTTCGTAGTTACCGATCGTATGTACAATCGTTACCAGATTCAAACTCCCATGATTAATTTGAGTACCGAGCGATCCTACGTTGGAGGAACCGTGCGGCTTGTCGCAGGGTTTAAGGCGTCGGACAATATCGTTCATACTTTCGACGGTAAGTTCGTACAAGGTCATGATCCTTTGCTCGGGGGAGATCCATTGAATTACGGAGCGAAAGTTCCGAACGGTAAGACTAGACTTACACAAGACCAGGAGGCGGGAAAGATTTTAGGGTACGGGGGCGGCTTTGTAAACACAGTTAGAATCGGGTTAGTATATGATACTCGCGATTTTGAACCCGACCCGAATAGCGGAGTTTTCCTGGAAGGAACCTACGAAAAATCTAGCAAGGCGATCGGCTCCGATTTCGATTTCCAAAAGTATTTTGCACAAGGTAAGTTCTTTTATAGTCCGTTTCCGAAAGTCTTCGATAAACTCGTACTGGCCAGTCGCTTCGGTATGGGATTAACGGACGGGAATACTCCATTTTTTGAATATAGGAATATGTGGGGTACGGAAGGGGTTATTGGAGGTTTGGGCGGTTTGCGGACGCTGCGTGGATATAAACAAGATCGATTCGTCGGCAGGGTGATGGGTTGGGGAAATTTGGAAATCCGTTGGAAATTCGGAGAGGCCTCCGTTGGAGGAGAATACTTCGCATTTAATATCGTTCCGTTCTTCGATTTTGGACGAGTTTGGGACGATGAGCACAAGATCGGAACTCAAGGATATAAATATTCCGAAGGATTAGGTTTGCGCATCGCTTGGAATCAGGCTACGATCATCATGATCGATTATGCGAAATCAAGGGAAGACGAACAACTTTTTGTTAATTTTAGCCACGTCTTTTAATAAAGTGGATTTATTAAAAGAATTCGAATCGCATATTATTCCCGCAGGACCGTATCGTCGCGCAAAATGGTATCATGGCGGGAAGGAGCACGATTTTCGGGATAATCCGTGGAATAATGCAATCCTCGACTTTCCTTTCGAGAAAGAGCCGCTCTGATAATCAACTCTCCGACTAAAACCAAATTTCTTAATTCCAGTAAGGGCGCGGTAATAATCGTCCGCTTATAATAGTCTCTGACTTCCGAAAATATCAAATCCATTCTTCTGAGAGCCCTTTCCAGACGCAGGTTGGATCGAACGATACCGACGTAATTTGACATCGTATTCTTAATTTCTAATAGATCATGGGAAATTAAGACCCATTCTTCCGTGTTTACCAAGCCTTCCTTGTTCCAGGAAGGAATTTGATCGTGCTCAGGCAGGAATGTCGGGCGATTTCGTTCCACGTCTTGCGCGATTCGATTCGAAAAGACGAGACATTCCAATAAACTATTGGAGGCTAAGCGATTTCCCCCATGGACGCCGGTGCAAGCCGCCTCGCCTGCTGCGTATAAATTCTCGATGTTCGTTTTTCCGTGCAGGTCGGTTGCGACCCCGCCGCACATAAAATGCGCCGCGGGAACTACAGGAATAGGTTGGGAGGTAATATCGATTCCTAATTCCATACATTTTTCGTAAATGGAAGGGAAGGCTGCTCTTATTTCCCCGGCAGGTTTATGCGAAATATCCAACCAGACATGGGGATCGCCCGAACGTTTCATTTCCGCGTCGATCGCTCTCGCTACGATATCGCGAGTCGCTAAGTCTGCCATCGGGTGATATTTTTTCATAAACGGTTCGCCGTCCATAGTCAATAGGATAGCGCCCTTTCCTCGAACCGCCTCCGAAATGAGAAATGAATCGCCTTTCTCGTGATAAAGGGAAGTAGGATGGAACTGGTAGAATTCCATATTCTTAATCACGGCGCCTGCGCGATATGCACATGCGACGCCGTCACCCGTTGCAATTTTCGGATTTGTGCTGTGGGAATAAACTTGCCCGGCTCCTCCGCTTGCAAGAACGGTTCGCTTAGCAAGAATCGGAATCACTTCCCCGGTATGATTGGAAAGTACGTACGCTCCGAAACAAATAAGACCTTTCTTTTTGAGATGGTGGGGCGTGATCAAATCCACCAAAGTATGGTATTCTAAAATTCGAATCTTCGGATTTTGTTTAACGTTTTCTAATAGAGTCTTCTCTATTTCCCGTCCTGTTCGGTCGTGGGCGTGCACGATTCGATTTGTTCCATGCCCGCCTTCGCGATGCAGATCAAATTCTCCATTTGCGTCAAGGTTGAACGGGACGCCGTAATCGAGCAATTCACGGACAAGAGCCGGGCCTTCCTTTACAAGAATATGAACCGCTTCAGGATCGCAAAGTCCCGCTCCGGATTCCAACGTATCTCGCACATGATCCTCGAACTTATCACCTTCCGCAAAAACGGATGCGATTCCGCCTTGCGCATAATTGGTATTCGATTCGTAGTCGGATTTTTTGGTGATGATTGTTACATCTCCAAACGGTGAAAGCTTGAGAGCTTGAAAAAGTCCGGTAATCCCGGTCCCGATGATAAGGAAATCGGTACGTATTCTAGGCATGGATATATCCCCGGAAAAGCAATGGAACGAATTTCGTTCCATTGCATTCTATATTACTTACGTTTGCCGGCTCCGGTATTAATGAGAGCTTCGACGAAATCGATGGACCGAATCAATTGATAATCCGGTTTGATCGGGTCGTTTTTATGTTCTTGAATGAACTTTTCGGCTTTGCCGTTCGCCTTGACCCAAGTTTCCAATTTTTTTACGTCGAAGTGGCTCTTCTCCTCGGCGGCAGACGGCAATTCCGGAAGGTGGTTCCACATATTTTCCTCACGGTAATGGAACGGGAAACTTCCGTCTTCTTCCGCAGAAACTTCCACATCGGGTTTTACTCCGACAACCTGAATCGTATTTCCCGACGGGGCGTAGTATCTAGACTGCGTTAATTTTATGTAATATGCTCCGTTGCCCGGTAGTTCCTGCAATTTTTGAACGGTGGCCTTTCCGAAAGAACGTTCGCCTAAAATCAACCCTCTTCCGTGATGTTTTAAAGCCGACGCTACGATTTCCGAAGCGGAAGCGGACTTTGCATTGATCAATACCGCTACCGGAAGGTCCGTTAAGTCCCTATTTTTTGCGTTCGAATCCTCCGGACTGCGGTTCGGACTCTTAACGGACACTATGAGTCCATTGGTGATGAACATATCCGCTAAATCGATGGCGAGATCCAAATATCCGCCGGGATTGTTTCGCAAATCCAGGACTAGCGCTTTTAATTTGGTTCCTTTTGCCTGAGCCTGCTTTTCCAGCTCTTTAAAATGCAGTACAAATTCCTTATCGACCGAAGGATCAGACTTAACAAAGCCCGTTAATTTAATATAACCGATCTGATTATGGCCTTCGATCAATTTACTTGCAATATTCTTAATTTCGATGGTATCTCTTACGACGTCTATATTCAACGTCCCGGAGACTCCTTTGCGTCGAATCGTCAAGCTAACGGTCGAGCCTTTCTTACCCTTGATTCGTTCTACTACCTTATCAAGGATCATTCCTTTGACCGATTTTCCGTCGACCGCTAGGATCACGTCGCCCGCGCGCACTCCCGCGTTAACGGCAGGTCTGCCTTCCAGAGGGTTTTCAACTACGACTTCCTTATTTCCGCCTCCGCTTAAGATTGCGCCGATCCCTTCGAAACTTCCATCCTCTATCTTTGCCATGGATTCTTCCCAAACGGCTTTTAGAAATACTTGGCTATGCGGATCTAGAGACGATAGATACCCGTTAGCCGCGGCTAAGTAAATGTCTTTGATGGAAAAGGGTTCCTTATCTTTCGTTTCTTCAGTTCCGAAAGGATCCTTTAACGGAGGAGTCGAATAATTTTGAAGACTTTTTTCAATGAAGGCTAGAACGCGATCGAAGTCCTTTTTTGAGAAATTCGTTTGCTCCCATTTTGCGGACAGAACAGCCTTTCTTACTTTTTCACGTTCGACTAGTTTTATAACTTCTTCACCGGAGAGTTTCGGCTTATTTGCCTCTTCTTTCAACTTACGATCCCTGATTTTCTCGACTTCTTTGTAGTCGGGATCGAAAACGATAAACTTATCTTCGGAGGAAAGTTTGAACGTTTTTCCGGGGAAAATATCGTCCGGCTCCTCGTATTTTTCGCGATCCTTAAAATAGCTTTCGGGATAAAGATATAAAGCATGGGGGAGCGCGAACAGCGCGAAGATCGCCGCGTCCTTGTACGCACGATTTTTATCGATGTTTTTATCGATATAACTTCGATCAACGGTCTTGACTACACTGTCAAAATCTTTAAGAGTGAAATCCGCGGTAGTCTTGGAGTGTCCAGAGGAAGGCTCGCAAAAGAAGATACTCGTACATAATACGACGGAGACGAAGGAGAAAGAGAGTGATCTCAGGCTTTTCAAATCGGTTCCTCTTGCCGGTCGGGTTATTTTCGAACATTTTCCACCTCGTACGGGGTCTGTCAATACATTCCCCCGAAAAGGCGATCTATCCTTCGACCGGTCTATCGTTAATGGACAAACGTACGTGAACATCTTTCGCATTTTTCTGATCATTATTTTCCTATTTTTGGGAACCCTCGGATGTTCATCTGTTTCCGTTCCAGGAGGCGGAAGATTCGGCGCTGAGTTGATCCAGGAACAAGCGATCTTGGATTTTTATGGAACCGAAGAGGAACGGAATTCTTCCTTGAAATTACTCCGGTCCACCTGCCGTTCTATTCGCAGAGACCGAGGGCTTGCCTGCTATAATTTATCCATTCTTTATCAATCTTTGGGAGATTTAGACGGAGCCGTCGAATACGCGATTCGCGCTAAAACGTCCGACCCTAACGATCCATTATACGCTGAATTGGCGTTTCAGACCGCATTAATAAAGGAAGATAAGGAGCGTTCCGACTTGGATCAGGGTGAAATTTCACTGATTGCCGCGATTCGCGCCTGCAAGGAAGGTCGGAAGGATGACGCCTATCGTTATCTAGGTCCCTTGATTGCGTCGGGGGAAGTTTCCAAGGAATCCCTGAGCAGAGGAGTATTTGCGGATTGCGGTCTGGATAAATCTTTCGTTGCCGGCGCGAAACCGAATTCAATAAAGCCTTCGTTAGAATATTATAAAACATTGGAAAAGAATCATCCTTTCCGGAAAGTATGGGATTTATCCGGCGAATTCGGGCGAAATTCGAAGGAACTTTCGGGAAATAAAGCCACTCGCTCTTGGTTGGAATTGCGTAAAGCTCTCCCTTCCAGGGACATCGCTTCGGGGAAACGGCATATCATTTCCTTCAAACAAGGGTTGGAGGATTTATCCAAAGATAATCCCGCCTCCAAGCAATTGGCTCTTCATCTTAAAAAAGCCGCTTACTTGCTTTTGTCCGAGGATTCAAACTTTTCCACGTTTAAGGATTTGGCGAAAGAGCTTTCAGATACGCCCGCACAGACTCGGTGATTCCCACTTCCAAAGCATAGGAAATCAATCGATGTCCGATGGATACTTCCAGGAGACCAGGCAGTTTCGAAAAAAGAAGCAAATTGAATTGATCCAAATCGTGGCCGGCATTGATTCCAATTCCGGTATTCAGGAGCGTTTCCGCAGCGGATCGATAGACTTGGAAGGATTTTTCACCTTCTTCCCGAGAAGACTCGAATGCGTTCGCGAACGGGCCGGTATAAAACTCCACTCGGTCCGTACCGGTATCCGAAACGTATTTTAAGTTTTCGAGATTTGTCTCCACAAACAAGGAAACTCGAATTTCGGCCTCGTGAAATTTCTGAATATAGGTCCGTAACGTATTTCCGTCTTTTTGGAGATCGAAACCGTGGTCGGATGTGATCTCCCCGGGAGTAACCGGCACTAACGTAACCTGATCCGGTTTGGCCTCCAAGACTAAATCCAAAAATCGAGAAGACGGTTCTCCTTCCATATTATATTCTATTTTTCTGTTCTTGGATTGATTGTACGAATTTAAGAAATTTTTAAGCGAAAACACATCCGATTTGCGAATATGCCTTTCATCTTCTCGAGGATGCACCGTGATACCTTGGGCCCCTGCATCTAGGATCAATCTAGAAATATGCAAAATGTCGGGATGGTTTCCTCCGCGAGAATTGCGGAGGGTTGCGACTTTGTTTACGTTAACGCTAAGCTTGGTCATTTGCTTCCTTTTGCCCCCATTTCTTAATATTTGGAGGAAATCGGAAACTAGATTTCAAATAGGTTTTTCTGCTTGAATCCGGTTTTGTCTATTCCACGATGGTCAATTCCAATGGCAACCGCTAAGAAAACGGCTAAGAAAAAAGTGGCCCCTAAGAAGAAAGTTCCGGTAAAAAAACCGGCTCCTAAAAAGAAGGTCGCAGCAAAAAAGAAGGAAATCGCAGTTTCTGCAAAGCCTGCCGTATCATCCTCATCGTTCGCAAAGAGATCTTTTGCAGGAAGTAAAGTTTCCGCAAATCCATTGGGTAAAAAGTTCACCTGTCATACTTGTGGAACTAAATTTTACGATTTAAATAAAGAAGATAAGATTTGTCCGAAATGCGGAGCCGATCAAAATAAACGACCCGTCGTCAAAAGTCGAACCGCAACTCGTCCCCGTATCGAAGAGGAGGAATTTCTCGAGGATGCGATCGTGGAAGATGATGCCGAAGTAGGTTTCGAAGACGAAGAAGCCATCGTGGAAGAACCTCTGGAAGAAGAGGAGGACGAGGAAGAGGAGGAGGAATAATCCGCTCCCAGTCTTCGATCGTAATCCTGACCGCGCCGACTGGCGCGGGTAAGACGGCCCTGGTCCGGGAATTGGACCCCTCTCGCTTTGAGATTCTTTCCTTTGATTCCAGGCAAATCTATCAAGAGCTTCCTATCGGAACCGCTTCTCCCTCGCAGCAGGATCTAGAGAGAATTCCTCACCATTTAACCAATCTGATTTCTCCCGCGGAGTCGATCGACGCCGCTAAATATTCGATCTTTGCGGCGAAGGCGTTGGATATCGTTCTCTCGAAAGGAAAGATTCCAGTACTGACTGCAGGTACGGGATTTTATTTGAATGCGTTTCTTTTTGGAATGTTCGACGTTCCGAATATTAGCCCTGAAGTTCGTGCTCGAGTGGAATCATTTCCGATAGAGGAAAAAATGAGATTGCTTCGAGAATTAGACCCGGTCGCCCTCGAGAGAATATTCCCAAATGATGATTATCGATACGGCAGAGCCTTGGAAGTTAATTTAATGGGAGTTCGTTGGTCGGAATTAAAAATCAAAGAGGGATCGGGCGCCTTACATACTCGAAATTTGAATATTCTTCGAGGATATTTTTTGGATTTAGATCGTAAGGAATTGTATCTTAGAATCGACGAACGAGCTCGGAAAATGATCTCGGACGGAATGGCCGAGGAGGCAAAAAAAGTAGCCGATAAATACGGGGAGAGTTGCCCAGGGCTCTCTTCGCTCGGTTATAATTTCGCGCTTGAAAATATTAAAGGAAAGTCCAATCTTGAGACATTCTTAGGGAATTTAAGCCAATCCCACAGAAATTACGCCAAACGACAAATCACTTGGTTCAGGAAGCAAGCCTTCTTGACTCCCGTGAAACCAAGTGAAGCGTATAAAAATATACAAAATATATAAAACGGATAAAACCTATGTCTGCTAAAAACAATATCCAGGACCAACTCCTTAACACTGCAAGGAAGGAAAAATTGGAACTTACCATCTACCTTCTGAATGGAGTTCCTTTAAAAGGAAAGGTTGTAAGCTTCGATAATTTTACAATCATCCTGGAGCAGGAAAATAAGCAGAGTTTAGTGTACAAACACGCGATTTCTACCATCATTCCTTCCAAAGTGATCAAACTATATACCGAAGAAGCGGCGAAGGAAACTCCTTCTGCCTAGATGATTCGATGGATTGGTAGAGCTTTTCTATTCTTCCTATTCGGAGGAATCCTTGTCGGGATCGTCTATCCACTTTATATCCTAGGAGACGGGGAAGCTCTCGTCACCTGGTCATCCGATTCTCGATTATTGTCCTTTATACGTGGGCCGGGGTTGGCGTACGAACCCAGGGTATATCTATTCTGGGATCATAAAATTCTAAAGGAAGATTTACGCTCCCTTTCCGAAGAAGTAAAAATCGCTTACGATTTATCGTCCGGCCTGTTTCCCAAAGATTCGGAAGAAGGGACGATTTCGGCCGACTTTGAGGTCGTTTTCTCCTTAGATGGAGAAGGGGCGAAAAAATGGTTTTCCGCCGGAGGAATTGCCGAATCCGCCAGGAAAAAATTTCTTTCGGGGATTTTTCTATCTTTGCTTAGGTCCCGGATCGAAGACGAAAAGAATCTCAATCTTACAAAGGACGGACTGTCCAATTTCCTGAGAAAGGAGGCTTCTATCGGGGTCTCGAATCAAATGCCTTGGCTCCGTGTCGAGTCGGTTCGGATTATAGAGTTGCAGGTTCCCGATCCGCTAGTAATCAATAACTTGTTACGAAATCCGAATTACCTATTGGCCAAAAAACAGGAAAAATTGGATGCGTTAAAAAAAGCGGAACTCCTCCTGGTCCAAGAAGAGGCAAAGCTTACCGCAGCAAAACACCGTTGGGAAGCATACCGAGACTTCCTAAAAAAGAATCCGGAGATGAAAGAGTTTGTCCTATACGAGAGCTTGGGAGACAAGGTCGAAGTAATCCTCCTTCCTGTAGATTCCATTCTCGGAGATCCAAAGGCCTTGGGGAAGAAGAAACAAACCGCTCGAAAACCCAAAGAAGTGGAGTAGAGATGAGTCAGGAAAAACCTGTAGTTTTAATTATGGCAGGAGGAAAAGGGGAGAGGTTTTGGCCTCGCTCTAGAATTTCCACGCCTAAGCAGCTTCAAAAAGTCTATTCTAAAAATACTTTACTTAAGGAAACCTTAAATCGTGCCTTAAGCATCACGAGTTTGGATCGGATATTCATCGGAACCAATGCAACCTTAAAGAAGGCGATCCTCGCCCAGGAACGAAATTTTCCGGAAAAGAATTTTATTATCGAACCCGAAGGTAAAAATACGGCGCCGATCATCGCCTTGGCCTCTCTTTATTTTAAAGAAATGTTCGGCGACCCGGTTCAGGTCGTGCTTTCCGCAGACGCCTGGGTAAGCTCCGATAAGGAATTTACTAAAACGATTCAGAAAGCGATTCACGAAACCAAAGACCATTTGGTTCTTCTTGGAATTAAACCGAACCGTCCTGAAGTCGGATACGGTTACATTTCCTCAGGAAAACCGACAAAGTACGGATTCGAAGTGAAGGCGTTCTTCGAGAAGCCGGATATGAAGACGGCGTTGAAATACATTAAGAAATCTAATTTTTATTGGAATCCCGGAATCTTTATTTGGAAAACCGGTTTGATACTGGATGAGTTCTCTTCATTAGCGCCTAGAATTCTTAAACCTCTTCAAGATCGTTTTCCCTTTAAGAAAGCCGGAGAGTTGGGCGAAGCCTTCAGACTACTTCCGTCGGAACCTGTCGACATCACAATTATGGAAAAGAGTTCGAAGATTCGTATGGTGGAAGCGAGTTTCGGTTGGGATGATGTGGGTTCCTGGCTTTCGTTGGAGCGAGTGCTCCCGGGTGACTCTCAAGGAAATCGACACATCGGAAAGGATATTCTATTTTTTAAATCTTCCAATAACGTAACTCAAACTCGAAAAGAGTTCACTGCTTTACTCGGAGTACAAGATTTAGTCGTAGTGGAAGAAGAAGATGTACTATTCATCGCTTCTAAAGAAGGTATCGGAGAAATCAAAACACTAGTGGCCGAGATCCGTAAAAATAAAGGTTTACAAAAGTATACCGAATAATTTGCTGACAGGGTAGGAAACCCATAGGAGCACCGAATGCCTTCCGGTAAAAAAAGAAAGCGAAGAAAGATCGCGACTCATAAAAGGAAGAAAAAGAGAAGACTTAACCGTCATAAGAAGAAAGGCAAATAGACCGGTACTAACCGGACTTTAAGACCGGGTTCCTCTTCCATCATAGGCGAGCCCCGGTCTCGCCGCCCACCTCATTTCTTAATCGAAGATATCCTTCGAAATTCAAAACCGCTTCAAACGGACCTAAAGCAATTTTCGAAATTCACCGATAGGAACGTTGTATGGCCTCGTTCCAGGATTATTCCGTTCTTCGTAAGTGGTGGAAGCCTGAGTTTCCTCCTGCCAAAGGATACACAAAATCATATCAAGCTAAAACTCCGGATGGAGATATTCTCCAAGCCGATTTTCATTATCACGATCGCAAAATCCGTCTGACATTAGAGGTTGCCGGAGAGAACGGAAGGATCTATGTTTCTACGATTCGGGACGGTTCGATTCTCAAGGAAACCGATCTAAGCACCGGTCGTTCCTATCCGCTATATTCCAGATTCGCCCCTTTTCGAGATTTAGTTTCCTCACTTCCGGATAGGGATGCTCTGCAAGTTATGGGCGGAGCATACGGGGTTTCCCCGGAACCTTTGGGAGCCGCGACGGAACGGAAAGAGTCGAAACCTTGGGAAATTTCGACCAAATACGATCATGTTTTCGGGATTCGAAGGGGAGCCGGTTTCTGGGATAGATTCTCGGATAAAACCCCTTCCGAACCGTTATGGCCAAGAATTCGCCGTAGGCTCTGGGGAGATCTTCACGATCTATTCGTAGGGGCTATGAGTGCAGTCGGAATTTGGTATACCTACCTGGATTTTTATTTACTGGGTTTTTCGCTCGCGGTTTTCGGTTTGCTTTTTGGCGGTTTGGACTGGATACTGAGGAAACGCGATCCGCTCTTTTCGAAGGTGATGCTTTTCTTAGGTTCAGGATCGTACTTCTATTATTACGGATACACCCGTTTCTGAGGAGGGGGAATGTCCGACGAAATCGAACACCAGTACATTCTGTTTAGTTTAGGCGAAGAGGAATATGCGATTCCGATCACCTGGGTAGACGAGATTATAAAAATTCACAATTTAGTACGAGTACCTCGTTCTAAAAATTACTTTGCCGGGATTATGGATATCCGAGGCAAAGTCGTAAAAATGGTCGATCTCGGAGTTAAATTAAATATTCCGAGAGAGCACGAGTCCGAATACGATCGCGCTATCGTAGTGAAGATCGGAGGTGAATCGGTAGGAATTATCGTAGATAAGGTCGCAAACGTAGCCTTATTTCCTCCTGAAACAATCAATCCTCCTCCTCCTTCGGTTAAAGGAATTTCTTCTCGCTATATTACCGGCGTCGGTAAAAAAGATGATCGATTTATTATATTGATCGATATCGAGAAGATCCTGGGTTCCGAAGAATTGTCGGAGTTAGGTTCTGCGGTAAAATGAATTTTCTCCGCCTGAAAACGGGCGCGCTGCTTCTGCTTTATATCGGATCGGCGAGCTTGCTTTTAGCGGACGAGCAGGATCAACGACTCGATCCCGCCGGGATTTATAAACTTCCTCATGAAGTTATCCCGCCGGACGAAGTCGCAAAATTAAAAGAATCCCTATCGAATCCTGTTGAAGGGGTTGATTCGATCGCGTCTATCCGTGCTCCGTTGGACCGTTATTACGCGCAGTTCGTAGACCCTAAACGAACTGAAGAAGAGCGGAGACTCGGAAAAATCTTCACAGAAAAAACGGATCGAAACACTTTAAGATTATTAATTCTTAAAATGGCGAATAAACTCACCGATGCCGCCGTTCTGCGCGAATCTCCCATTCTGTTCGAACTCCATTCTCTTTTGGGACAGGAATATGCCAAGAGAAAGCAGAATTTCAAAGCTTTAGAGGAAGCGAGCACCGCTTTACGCTACCGCGATTTCGCTCACACCGAGGAATCTTTCTCGAAAGAGTCGCGACTGAGAGAATTATACGATAGCTCCGAAATAGAAAAAGCGAGAGGGCATGGACGGATTGCAAAGGAACTTTCTCAGGCCGGAATCGATTGGAATAAAGCCAAAGATAAGATTCATGTTTTGGAGGCGGCGAACGTAAGAGGGAAAGAACTTATTTTCGAAGAAAACCAGCCTAAGAGAAAGATAGAATCGAAGGATATCGCCGACGCAAGGCAGAATGTAAAGATCGCCGAAGAGCGTCTCAAGCAGGCGGATGCTTCCTATAAGGATTCGTTCGAGAAGAATTATTATCCTTTCTTTAAGCGAAAATCTCGGGAAGATGCGAGCGCCGTATTCGATTTGGCAAAATACGTAAAGGAAGCGGAAAACGAAAACAAGGAGCGACTTAAAGTCGTTAACAAAACTTCGGTCAGCGGCCAAGGGATCTTCGTTCTATTCGATTATAAAAGAAACACGGACTACTTCGGATATGCGGGCTTGCTCGAAATCGCGTTTCGATTGGATCCCGAATATTCTCCGGTGGTTTTAAGCCTCGCCCAAGAATTACGTTCCGCCGGAAAGAAATCCAAGGCTTTGGATTTCTACTTAAAGTATCTTACTCTTGCATTAAAAGAAAATAAAACCGATGCCGAGATGGCTCCGGTCTATCGGGAAATCGCTTCGCTTCATACCGAATTGAAACAATATGTTTTAGCGGCTGAATTCTATGAAAAATATTATCAAGCCGAACCTGATCCGAAAAAGAAAGGATTGTACTCCTTTGAAGTAGGCAATTTTTTCGAAACTAAAATCGGGAATTTGGAAAAAGCCGCCGCATATTATTCATATTGGTTAGAAGGCAGAGCAAAAGAGGCCGAGACAGAATCAGAACTTTCATTTCCTGATTCCCAAGAGCGCTTTAGAATGGAAACGATCGCTCATCTGGGAATTTCGCGTTTGCACAGATACGAGAAGAAACCCGCTAAGGAAAAGACCGAATTATTGAAGTCGATCGATTCCTACGCCAAGCTCCGCGAGAGTTATACAAAGGAAGATCGTAAATATTCGGAAGGCAAGAAGGAATTACTGACGATTAAGAAAGGCCTCTTAGAGCGTACAAATGATCAGGATATGGCTCAATATCGATTGAAGAATCTGGAATTGGAGGAAACTAAGGAAAGAATAGACGTTGTCCGAACAAAGCTGGAAACTTCTCCCGGAACGAAAGCGATGCAGAGAGTATCGATATTATACGAGTTCGAAAAGGATTTTGCGACCGCGAAGAAATTCAACGAAGAGATTCTTAAAATCGGAACTCAAACGGAAATGAATCTTGCTTTGCGGAATATAGAAAGAATTAATCGAATTCTGGAAGACGGTATTCCTCGCGATCCGTATCCCGGAGATCCTCTTGCGAGCGATACGCCTTAATCTTTTCCGTTTCTTGTTTTGGAATATTTTTCGATATCGTCCGAGCCGGACGGAGCATCCTCATCCTCGTCCATAGTTCCTGCCGGGGAAACGATTCTAAATTCCACGCTATCGATCACATCTTCGTTGTACGAAACTTTAAGAAGATATTTTCCCGTCGGTAAATCGCGAAAACTGCCTCGAATCGTGGAAGTGGATAAATCAGGACGCTTGCGACTGACTTCTATTTCATTAAATCCTAATTGAAACCGGCTTAAACTTACGTATGTCTCGGCTTCGGGATTTGGAAGGCGGGAAAATTTATAAATATAGGCTAATGTTTTATCGTTTGGAAAGGCCAGTTTATCCCGAGTTAACGTGAATTCGCTTATGTTGGTCATCCGTTTTTCGAGGAAATCCAATTGATCCTCGTCCAAAATAGCCCAACCGAATTCTCCCTTCATCCCGAGACAGGATATCATGAGGGACACGAGGAGTAAGGGGAGGAAGAATAGAAATCTCTTCATCGGTTTTCCGAATCTTCTTTCTCTAAAATTCTGACTTTATCGGAAATATCCTTTTCCCTTCCGGCATGACGGGCATCCGGGAAAATAACCTTAAATCCGCTACGTTCTTCTTTACGAATCGGAGTAAACGCTCGCTGAACGAATCGAAAAACGAGATAACTGAGTAATAAGAAAAATAGGAACTTCATCCTAGAATCATTCTTTCGACAAAAAGGATTCCGGCAACCTGATTTCGTTTAGCTCTGACCAAGGTGCGTTCTGAAAGGACCCCCGGAATTCAAATGGAAAAGCGGCAATTTCGTTCTTGCCGCGGAAGAAGCGGAACTGCCGCTCGTAGTTCAAATAAAGCCGGATTCACTGTAGATATAACGTTTGAGATTTTTATTTTCCTCTTCCGTTTTTTCAATTTTGGCTTTAACCGCATCTCCGATAGAAATAATTCCTGTAAGCCGATTTCCGTCGAGTATCGGCATGTGGCGTATCCTTTTTTTCAGCATAATCGCTAAGACGTCGTCCACTTGGTCCCCTGGAGTCATCGTGGTCAACTGAGTTGACATCACTTCAGCAACTGTTTTATCGAAGACTTTTTCCCGATCCGTAGATGCAAAGTGCAGTAAATCGCGTTCCGTAAAGATTCCCGCCAACTTCCCCGCGTTCAAAACTATTACAGAACCAATATCGTACTTGGTCATGAAGCGAATTGCTTCCCAAACCGTAGTTTGGGGTTCTACCGAAAGAATCTTTCGGTCCTTCTTTTCCAAGATTTCCTTAACCAGCATGTTAACCTCTGGGCCAAAGTGTATGTCCGAAGATGCCTCGGTTCAAGGATTTTTTATCGGTTTCAGGGTGGGCTTTTCAGAAAGTACAAGGGCAAATTGAGGAAAAAAAGCAACGAAATTCCGTAAAATAAGTCCTAATTATGCGCTTCGAAACCAATTTCAACGGTGAACTCTTCAGGAACCTTCGGACTAAAATGGAAAAAAGGTTTCCCAATTCGCTCCTAACGTGGAAGGATATCGTCAGAGGAAGTCGCCCCGTATACCTTGGGACTAAGTAAAAAACAATCATCTATGAGCTCAACTTCTTCTGAGCAACCGAATATCTTAATCGTGGAAGACGAATGGTTGCTTTCGTTTAATCTTCAAAAGACTCTTCAAAATTTGGGGTACCGGATTGCAGGAGTCGCTGCCAACGGACAAGACGCTCAAACAATCTTTCAAGAGACCGATCCCGATCTTGTACTAATGGATATCTCGATTGAAGGAGATATGGACGGGATTCAAACCGCGCAAAGTATTCAAAGAATCAAGGATGTGCCGATCGTCTTTATGACCGCATACACGGACGATTCCACATTTATGCGCGCGATGGATTCCGCATCCACTTACGCGTATATTACGAAACCGTTTCAAAATCACCAATTGAAGTCCTCGATCGAGATAGCGCTTCGCCAGCAAAAAAGATTCGGGCAGGTGAAAGAAAGCGGGAACGAATATCGGAACGTTATTCAAAGTATTTCGGAAGGCGCCGTTTCGTTGGACGGAGAAGGAAAAGTCATTTTTTTAAATCACGCCGGAGAAGAGTTAACGGGGTGGAGATTGGTCGATGCGATGGGGCAACCGGGAGACCGAGTTTTGTCTTTTATTCAAACCGAGTTCGGCGATTTAGAAGAAGATAATACGGATTTAGGGAATAATCTTCGTTATATTCCCGCGGTGCTGGCACGTCGGGACGGGAAGAAAATTCGGGTCGGATTTAGGGTATCTCCGATTCGGGACGAAGACGGCAGAATTATCGGAAGTATCGTTACCTTCTCCGAACTTTCCTTGCTTACCATTTCCGAGCAGAGAATTTCCGAAATGGAAAAAGTTATTCAGTCCGAAATGCGATTGGATTCGATTCAGAAATTAGCCGCAGGGATCGCGCACGAAATCAATAATCCGTTAATGGGAATCATTAATTACGGAAATATTATCCGAAATCATCGAAGCGTCGAGCCTGATATTAGGAACTATGCTCGGGTTATCATAGAGCAGGGCGAAAGAATTTCGGGAATCGTTCGAAATCTTATACTCTTTTCAAAATCCGATAATGAGGAAGCGACTTGGGCTCGTTTCGAGGAGATTGTTTCCGCGGTGGAAGGAATGATTTCGGCTTTGCTACGTTCAAAGAATTTGGAACTTATCAAAGATATTCCCCAGGAATTACCGGAATTATTTTTGAAGCAAAGTCAAATAAAGGAAGTTCTATATTATTTACTTTACTATTATGCGGCCGCAATGGCAGCTCAAGGCGGCGGAATCCGGCTGACTGCGAAATTCAGCAAAGGTGATGATGGAGGAAAAACGGAAGAATCGAATTTAGAAATCCGCGTGTCGGGTTCCTTATCCTTGGAAATCGATCCCGATAATGCCTTTCAACCTTTCGAACGAATCCAGTCGGATGATACTAGGGTGGGTATGGGACTCTCGGTCTGTTATGGAATCATCCAGTCGAACCGGGGTAAGCTCCTTGTTCGCAAATCCCCTTCGGGAACGGACTTCTTTGTTAGATTACCCGTAGAATTCAGGTAGATCTATCTCATCAATCGGGGATCGGAAAAGCGATGGAAATTTTGGGGTTTTCCAAAAAAATGGACTCCAAGATCCAAATCCATTAAGGTAGCAACAGGAATGTTAGACAAAATCAAGAGCGCACTCGGCGGAGAGGCGGATTTCCTATTGAATCACGTATCTAAAACGATTCCGAAGGAGATTCTCACTGTCCCGGGTCCTTCGTATGTTGATGATATCTTTTCTAAGACCGACAGGAACAATTCAGTTCTAAGAAATTTCCAATCCATTTACAATACGGGGCGTCTCGCTGGAACCGGCTATCTTTCGATTCTTCCCGTCGATCAGGGTATCGAGCATAGCGCAGGCGCCTCGTTTGCGAAAAACCTTGCTTACTTTGATCCCGAAAATATCGTAAAACTCGCGATCGAGGGCGGCTGTAACGCTGTGGCTTCCACACTCGGAGTGCTGGGTCTGGTTTCGCGTAAATATGCGCATAAAATTCCGTTCGTCGTAAAAATTAATCACAATGAACTTCTAAGCTATCCTAACAAATTCGATCAGATCTTATTTGCGAATGTGGAGCAGGCCTTTGATATGGGAGCTGCCGCCGTCGGTGCTACCATTTATTACGGTTCCGACGAGAGTTCCCGTCAAATTCAAGAAGTCTCGGAAGCGTTTCATAGAGCTCACGAACTCGGCTTAGTTACTATCCTCTGGGCATATCTTAGAAACGACGCATTTAAAACCGATAAAACCGACTATCATGTTGCGACGGATTTAACTGGACAGGCGAATCATCTGGCCGCGACCATAGAGGCGGATATCGTAAAACAAAAGCTACCAGAAACGAATGCAGGAGGCTTTAAAGATCTTAAGTTCGGTAAAAAAGACGATAAAATGTATACGGATCTTAGCTCCGAACATCCGATCGATATGGCGCGTTATCAAGTAGCGAATTGTTATATGGGAAAAATAGGTTTAATCAACTCCGGAGGACCTTCCGGGTCGAACGATTTAGGCGACGCGGTAAAGGCTGCCGTCATTAATAAACGCGCAGGCGGTATGGGATTGATTTCCGGGCGGAAAGCTTTCCAAAAACCGATGAAAGACGGCGTTGCGTTGTTGAACGCGATTCAAGACGTATACCTTTCGAAAGAAGTGACGATCGCGTAAAGGGGTCGTCATACAAATACTTCGTCGGCAGCTGATAAAATGTCGAACGAATCGAGAGGAAGGGATCGGCGCTAGATGGCGGCGACTCCTTCCTTTTTTATTCAAGAGATGGTTTGGAAAAATTAGTGGAGGAATCGATGAAAATTACGAAAGGATTTTCGGGAACGGTGGGGAATACCCCTCTGATTCGATTGAATTATTATTCCGATAAAACCGGCTGTGAAATTTTAGGTAAGGCCGAATTTCTGAATCCCGGAGGTTCCGTTAAGGATCGAGCGGCGCTTTATATAGTTGAAGACGCGGAAAAAAAGGGACTGTTGAAACCCGGCGGCACTGTCGTCGAAGGAACTGCCGGAAATACCGGGATCGGATTAACGCATATTTGTAATGCAAAGGGTTATAAAACCTTAATCATTATTCCCGACACGCAATCAAAAGAGAAAATAGATCTACTAAAAACTTTAGGCGCAGAAGTTAGAACAGTCCCGGCAGTACCGTACAAAGATCCCGACAATTATGTGAAAGTATCGGCCCGCATCGCCGAAGAAACTCCGAATGCAATATGGGCCAACCAGTTCGATAATATAGCTAATCGTTTAGCCCATTATTATACGACGGGTCCGGAGATTTGGGAGCAAACGGGCGGGAAAATCGACGTATGGGTAACTTCCTTAGGAACAGGAGGTACGTATGCGGGGACTGCGCTTTATTTAAAGGAAAAAAAACCGGGCCTACTTTCCGTAGCCGCGGATCCTTTGGGCTCCGCCATTTATAATTACGTTAAGAAGGGAGAAATCAGCTCGGAAGGAAGCTCGTTTACGGAAGGGATCGGTAACGGGCGCATCACTGAAAATATGAAAGACGTGCCGTTTGACGATGCGGTTCAAGTTACCGACAGAGAATGCCTGGAAGTCATTTATACGCTATTGAAAAAAGACGGACTGTTCTTGGGTGGCTCCTCCGGGATTAACGTCGGGGCGGCGATAAAGTTGGCGGAGAAACTTGGTCCGGGGCATACTATAGTTACGATACTATGCGATAGCGGTGCAAGGTACCAGTCTCGTCTCTTCGACCAAGACTGGTTAAAAACAAAAGGCTATTCTATTCCTCGGGTTTAGAACAAAGTCACATAACGCACGTCGGTTCTATATTCAGATCCGGCGAGGCTTCCTCCCGCCGCCATCGGTATATAAACGCTTTTAACGTTTATTCCTGCGGACACTTTTTCACCGGACGGAGTTTCCACCTGATTGTGCGTTGCCCAGGTCTTGCCGGTGAAATAACTGTGCAATAATTGTATCGCATAGATACCGATTCCGATACCTAGCGCGTTATGGCTGTATGACGAGTAGTTGTGCTCTTGGCTCTTTATTTTATTCAAATCCTGAAGTTTTGAAATCTGATCTTGCTGTATAAAGAGTTGGGCGGTTGCAGCAGGTAGCGCCGCGTTAATTTGGGCGTAGATCAGCGGGTCTTTCAAAAGGATATCGTTCACTTTATTGTCGTGCTTACTTGATCTATCTTGCGCAGCCTTTTCAAAACCGAAATAAGCCAACGCGGAAAAGATGAAGAGCATTTGATAAGTTTTACCGTATGCATTTTGTTTCATGTGGCTTAAACCCCAGCCCGGAAGGACAGCCGATCTCCAAACCGGATCCCACGGGCTCCGTTTGGTCGTAATATATTCTTCCCAACTAGCGTCCTGTTCTTCTATATATTTCTCGATCAAAGCAAGACGCTTTTGTACGACTTTATAGCTGTTCTCCTTGATCATCTGTTCGAGCATTATCGTGTCTAACTGCTCTTCCTTGTCGGTTTTCTTGCCTTCTTTGTTTAACTTCTTCTTTTCCGCCTCTATGATTTTCGCGAGTTCCGTTTCGTCCTTAATTTCCTTAAATATAATTTTAAGAATTTGGTTTTTAGGAATCGATTGGCGTTTCGTTTCTTTCAGAATCGTTACGGAATCGGTCGATTGATCAATTACCGTGGCGTATACCTTGTCTCCATTTTTTAAGAGGATGGTTTCTGCGGAAATCGAGGCGGGTAGAACGAAGACAAGTGCAAAAAGAATCGGAAATAAATTTCCGACCGGCGCTTTTTTAGAAATTTTTTTCATTATGATACCTCGGGAATATATTTCCTTTTGGTTGTCCTACAAATAGAAAGTCAAGCTAAAATATTCCGTAATCGAAAGAATCGGTTCTTTTTTGCCTTGCGGGAGAAACGCGACAAAGAATAACTGATGGTTATGTTGTCGATTCGTTCGATACCGATAATAATTATCTTGTTGGCGTTCATATTTATAGAGCATGTTTGGAGTAGTCGCCTTGCATCCGGTTCTTTTTTTTCCTCACGGGAGTTTCCTGTGAAGGGTGTTGCGGATGAACCGGGATCTCAAAAGAAAAACGAATCTCCCGCCAAGGATTCGGAAGATAAAAAGAAAACGGTGAAAGGTTGTTGTCGCATAAAATACCAGGGCGGCGGATTCGATTACTTTCCCGCTACTGAGGAAGAATGCGTAACGAAACCGGGATATCATAGTTTTTTAAAAGACTCTCCTCTCTGCTTTCAATCGATTTGGGATTGAATACGAATCATTATTTTTCGAGAGGGAATAAGGTTTCGTTTTCGATTCCCGGCTCATCCGATTTTTTCCCATCCCCTTCGGACTTTGATTTTCGCCAGTCCGAAATTTCAACGGATAGCGATGTCGTGATTGCATAGTCGTACAATCTGATATCTGAATCACGGTCTAACGGAAACCTACCTGCTATCGTAAGATTAGATCCTTTGAATGCTTTGCAGCTAAAGCCGGAACTAATTTCTCTGAATATCCGAGGAAATGTTTTTCGATTATTCGGCGTTTCATTCACCAGACTGCCGCCTCCGATTACATTCACGTACGGAATTCGAATTAAATAACCTGCAAAAACGTTAAAATTCGGAGTTAGCCGATAAGTCACATATCCGAACCATTGCGTAACTTTTTGGATCTTAGGAGAAGTCTCGGGAGTTTGAGTCGTATTCGTCGATTGCGCCCAATATGGAACGCCGACTTGTTCCGCGGTAGACGAGCGATCCGTTGATAACGGAAAAATTCCGGAACCTCTGATTACGAATAGCCATCGAGTAAAACTCGCGCCTACGGTTACATTGGTTAGGCCCGAATAATAATCTCCGCCGGTAAATTTGCTGGAGTCTCCTCCGCTAGGAAATCCGAGTCTTGCTTCCAATAAGATAAAGAAGGGGCTATTCGATTCTATAAACGGATTCCATTTAAATCCAAGATAGGGCTTACCGTATCTTGCGGCATCCTCTCTTCCGATTTGCCGATAGTAGATCCAAGGTATGCTAAAGTTCAGAGCGAACTTTCCGCCAGAATAGAAAGTCTCTCCGAACAAGGTCGTCGTATATAGATTCGAATGATCTATCGTTCCTTTTTGATAATCCTGAGTTATCAAAATGTAATCTAAGGGCTTTTCTTTTTTTCCCGTAAACGGATCTATGAATCGGGTAGAAGAAGCCATTGTTTGCCCTTCGCCAGCATGATGCGAAAGGATGGGTCTTTGAAAAAGAAAAAGCATTGCGGCGGCAGTACAAAAATAAAGCGACCGATGGAAAGAAAACAATTTCATGGAAATAAGCATGGATACAAGATCAAAACTTGTCCGGGGGAATTGAAGACTTGTATCGTTTCGTTCAACCAAGACGAATTTTGGAGTTCGCTGATTATTAAGGATGTGTTTCCGGATAGGAATACATCATCCAGAAGTGAAACGGAAGAACCGGGACGTCCTGAAAGGAGGCCGTCTACCCTAAAACCTATCGAAAACGGAATCGATTTAGAATACGGAAAGCCGACGTTACAGGAGGCTTCTACTTGAAAGCTTAAATTTCTAAGATCCAAATAAATCGTTTTGATAGATCCGTCTGAAACCCTTTTTGCGGATAAGTTTAACAATATTTTATTATATACTCCGTATATATGAGAAAGAATTCCGAAGGGAATATCGGGAAATCCGTAAAGAAATTGCGATCGAACCGGACCGCTAGGAATCGAATCGTTTACCGAGGAAATATCTCCTGCATGAAAGTTTCCGGTTATTCCGTAAGTTCGCGCATAATCCGATGCGTTAGGCGCATCGGAATTCGCGTTCGGGTCGGACGAATGCATATTCCCGGAAATTCGGGTCTCATTTTTGTAAATTCGTTCTCTGGCAGATAGGGATCTTTGAGAAAAAGAGAAGGATCGGTTCGGAACCGGTTTGATGAGTAAAGAAAGTTGACCTAATTCCACCGAATTTGAATCAATCGTGATCTCATAGGAATCGACCGATGTGGAGATCGTAAATTTTCCTAGATCCGAATCAGCTTGATCATCCGAATAATAGATTACGGGGAGAACCGGAGTTTTCTGCGAATCGATTATTCTTCCGATAGCTTGTAAAACGGTTTCCTTTTCTTTAGTCGAATTACCGATTGTTCCGAATGTGCATCCGAAATAAAAAGGAAACTGAATCAAGACAACGAATCGTTTTATATCGTATCCCATGTTAAAAGGGATCCTGAAATTTGCGATTCCGGATAAAGCTCGTATCCGTTAAACTTTTTAAGAATTCGACGAGGTCCGCCTTTTCGGATTCGGTCAAAGAAAAAGTTCGTACGAGCGGATCTCGATTCGGGTTCGTTCTCCCGTCGCCTGAGCCTCCGTTCGCATAATGATTTACGACCGATATTAGATCCGGTATGGAACCGTCATGCATATACGGCGCGGTTAACTCCACGTTTCTTAAGGAAGGAGCCCTGAATTTGCCTTTGTCATTCGTCTTTGCAGTGAACTCGTAGAGTCCCCCGTTCGGAACTTGGTATCGGGAAGAATCTAAACCGTTATTATGAACCGCGAATTCTTCGAAAACGGTTTCAGAATGAAGAACCGTGTCCGTAAAATTGAACCCGGCATGGCAATGAAAACATTCGGCGCGTTCTCCGAAAAAGAGATTTTTACCTCGAATAGCGGAGGCACTAAGAGCATTCAAATTTCCTCTATTATATTTATCGTAAGGAGAGTCGCCTGAGAGCAGCGTTCGCTCGAAGCTTGCGATCGCAAAAACGATACTCTTTAAAGAAATAGGATCCGAGTCTTCAGGAAATGCAGCGCGAAATAAGTCTGGATAAACGGAATCCGCTTTTAGTCTGCCGATGAGTTCCTCTTCCCGGTTTCTCATCCCTAACTCCACCGGGTTGTCTCCGAAAATGGGAATCGGAATTTGATCTTCTAATTTTACGAGGAAAGGATTCGCCCAGGTTTGCCTTACATTATAAGCGATGTTCGATAAGTGCTGAGCGTTCCTCGCATGTAGTTGTCCCGTTGATCCGACGGAAACCGTTAACCCGTCCGTAAACGCCTTTGAAGGTTGGTGACAGCTTCCGCAGGATTGAGTTTGGTTTGCCGAGAGTCTTTTTTCGAAGAATAAAAAACGGCCGAGTGTCACTTTTTCTTCCGACATCGCGTTTTCCTCAGGAACCTTTGGCTTCGGAAATCCAAGAGGAAGATTCCAGGCGTAGCCGGATTCGTTTTTTCCCAACAAAGCCATCGAGAGAATCGTCGATTGAATCGAAGAATTTTTCTTTTTTGATTCTATTCCTACTTCAGAGCATGATTGCACTAACAGAACTATACTAAATAAATATTGATATTTCATAATGAACCGCGCCCGCTTCTATCTTCCGAAAATCGGAGGATGAAGCAGACGATTCCTATTCGTTTGAGATCGAAAAAACCGATTGGATTCCGGACAAGTTTCCGGTGGAAAAATCGATTCCCAGGTTTGTAAAGGGGGATGCACAAGTCATTGCGCTCTCGGAATGACAAGAGATACTTCCCGAGCGGATATCCCAACCGTTGACGAGAGCCTTGAGATCCAATTTTACGGATTGAGTCGAAGGATTGTACCCGCCGGCAGGTTGTAGATCGATGACCGCCCGGTTGGGTCTTGCGCAGGCATAAGGCGCCGACATTGAACATCCTCCCGAACCCAAATGAAATACGGCGGTATTTCCGTTCGCAGTCGGGTCATGAGAAACGAATTCGGCGATTAAAAAACGATAGCCCATCGCCCAACCCCATGCTAGTCCGCTGACGTTTAAGGGACTGTTCGCGAGAGCCGGATTTTGATGGTTGAATTCCTCGGGAACTCCAACTTCAAAGCGAATGCCTTTGTATAACTTATTCGGTATCGTAATTTTCACGAGGGAATTCGTGTCGGATGTGCCCGTACAATCCCCCGAAAGATTTTCAAAATCCAGTAAAGCTACGGACGAGTTCTGCCATTTGCCGTCTGCCGTAAATACCGGTTTCGTTTCGGAACCATCAGCTTCGATCAAGGTTAGATTGGAAACGTAAAGTCTTAGGTCTTTTAGGCTGATCGGCATAATTTCCGCTATATGATAAGTCGGTCCGATTCCTTCCGAAACCGATTTCGTTCCGGTGGTCCGAAAGAGGGCGTGGCCTGAAATATCTTTACCGCATTCTATGAGGCTAGATCCTGCCATTGCCTTGAAACGTATTCCGGGGAGAGGGCCGCTCGCAAGTAACCCCGCGAGCAGCCAAGGCATATTTGATTTTTCTGTGTTTCCGTTACAGCTGCCTAAGAATGCAACGGTTGATGATAAAAGTAGCGCACGTATTGTTGTTTTTAAAAAGAACATTATAATCTCCTAATGCATCCCGGATTCGATATTTAGTCGGATCCAAGATCATACGTCACCTAATTCTTATTAGGTGGAATAACTAAACGTCGGCATATCAATAGCCGGACGGGTTCGTTTGGAGGGAGATATCAGTAGAAGCTAGGAGGACGATCGATATCGCTTGAAAGGTACAGGCCGGAGATTCGGGTTTGTAAGGACAAAATGTTCGATTCTTCCAGGTTAGGGAAAAATCCAAAAGCGTCCAGCGCGAATATCTGCTGAACAAGCGTTCCAGTAAAGAAGGCCACCTTGTCCTTTGCTTTCGAGCAAGAACATTTATGAACTTCTCCCGCATCGGCGGATTGGCAATCGGGTAAATGATGATTCGTGTCGTCAGTATGCGAACGGGAGGAGTCTTCGGTGGCTAGTTTAGTTTTGAACGATAAATCTTCGTCCGTTGCATGGGTTTCCTTTTTGCTACCATGATTGCATTCGCAAAGTTTGATTTCGTCGGCAAGGATGCCACCGAAAAACCCACTACCGAAAACTAGGCTATGAAACAAGAAGCAGTGGATCAATACGAGAGTCGTTCCCTTCATTGCAAAGAGATCTTAAGGCGATTCAGGACGGATCTGAGTCCTTCGCTAGTTTTGATTTCTACAGGAATTCCCCGAGATTTAAGTTCCGCGAGAAGTTTGAGAATTCGGTTCAGGATAAGCGACGGAATTGCCACCACGCTTTCCAAATCCAGCTCGACCGATTTCGGTTGTACGTCCTGGATTTTATTTAAAATCAGAGTAATTTCTTCCGTTTCGACAGAACATACGTTCCGTACAAAGACTACTCTAAACCGATTTTTGTCGGGATAAACGTGAGACTCTGTAAACTGTATAACGGATGAAGCCATAAATTTTAACCAAAATTTCCCGTATAAGGCTATTCGGGAAACTAAAAAACGAAAGCCTTTTTCGAAGAGAGCCGTAAAAAAGGAATGTCAGTAGATAGGACACGCAAGACTTTTAGAAAAAGTTTCCATACGAATGCCAATTCATAAAAAAACCGAACTTACGCTTGCTCGTAAGAGAGTCCTTATCCCATGGATCGTTTGCATTGTTACGGTTTCGTTTTTATTTTCGTTTCTTCTCTATTATCCGCTTTCGTTTCGTTTCCCAATCGTCGGTTGCGCGCTTCTTTGGATTGGAATCTGTTTTTTAAAACCTAAGTTCGGTTTGTTCCTGCTGTTTGCCGTTCTTCCTTTGTTTGGAAATCATCCGGGCGGACGCTTCATGGAAATCATGGATTTTCTGTTGCTTACTTGGCTTTGTGGGGCTTATTCGACCGTGAAGCGAGCGGATGCTCGCATTCTTATTTTTTTTAAAAGTATCGGAGGAATGTTATCAGTCGGTTTCGTTTTTGCCGGCCTCCTTGGACTACTTTTCCAGCCGGACATTCTAACGGACTTGGAACACTATCGAATCAATCCGTTTTTCTTTTTTCGTTCTGGCGAATTGGAACCTATGTATCCCTTAAAAATGATACTCGTAACGATTTCCATTTACCTCTTGTTCGTACTAGCGGGGGCCTTCAAGCGGGAGAAAGGAGATTTCAGAATTCCGACCGTTTTATTTGGCGGACTATTGACCGGCTTTAGTGTGACTCTCATTATCGGGTATTTGGAATTTATTTTTCCTACAGTATCCAACTGGTTGGATTTATATCATATTTGGCTGGGAGGATACGTTGATCGAAACATTCCTCATTCTGTACTTTCTTTCCATTTATCGGGCAGTCGCAGCATTCAATCCCTTTTTTGGAATAGAAGTTGGTACGCGATGTATTTAATTGCGTGCCTTCCATTCGGGGCTCTGTATTTAACGAATTTCTTTCGTAGACGGCGCTTCATTGCATTCGGTTACAATATTTCGTTTTTATTAATTTCCTCCCTGTTATTAGGTTTTGGATATACTTTGTTTTTGATCGGAGCTCGCGGAGCCTTCATCGCTTTCGGCATTACCGTCTTCGGTTTTCTATCGATGACCGTTTTGTCTTTGAAAAAAGACTCCGGTTTTTCCAGAGTATTTGCCTTACGAACGACTGGGTTACTGCTCTGTTTAGCGTTGTTATTTCCTTTTCTCTTTGCGAAGGAATTCGGATTTCTTTCCGGCGGAGAAGAGCGAAAGGAGTTATTCTCCGCAGGTATTTTACTTTCTTCTTATTCTCCGATTTTTGGCGGTGGGATGGAGTCTTATGCTTGGGGTAACGAGCATTTTTTGAAGGGGGTAGATAAAGGGACCAGATTGCACTCTTCCCATAACCAATTCTTACAGGTTTTGTCGGGAGAAGGAATCTTCGGATTATTTTTCTTTTGCGCATTATGGGGAATCGCCTTTTATCGCGGGATTCGTTTTTCAATAAGTAAAAAGGGACTTATTCATCGAGTCATTATATCGTCTTTTCTGGGAATTTTCGCATATAGCTGGCTGCAAGAATGGTTTTTCCTAAGAGCGATACAAATTCCTTTTTGGATATTATTATTATCAATGATCGGTAAGCGAAGAGCGACGGTTCGCGAATTCAAATTATTTCTGTATGTTTTTTGCGGGTTGTTAGTTGCGGCTGTCTTCTTTGCAGGTAAAAAAACCTCCCGATACGGGACATTTTTTCCGCCCGATCGAATCGGGGAATCGTATCTATTGGAAGGCAAAGGATGGATGGAAATTTCCGCGTCCGGAAAAATTCTTTTGGAAGCCGATTTTCCTTTTTTGCAAGAGTCTGCGAATCAAAAAAGAATTTTAAAATTCTCTAATAATGATTCCGAAGCACGGGTTATTCATATCGAGCCTAAGATGAAAGTGGAGTTTCCGATTTTTCCGGGAGAATTGAATTGGGTCTGCGAAGCCGACACCGGCGACGAGAAGAGAACGGGTGAGCGGAGAAATTTCTTTCAAAGGCTTTTGTCCGAACGGGTGGAAGATCCGGAGCCTAGAAAAATCTGTCTTAAATTTTCCACGACTCCATAGTGCTTCCCACCCCGATCGGGTTTATGTTAAAATTCGATATCGCCGTTTACGGGATTTTCGTTTTATTCCATTGAATGATTCCCGCGTCCTCTAACTCGCAGGATTTATAGATAATGTAAGAGCCAAGATCGATCGGCTGCGGAGCTGAATTGCAAGTAGCATAAAGTTGTACTGCCTGAGCATACTGTATATCAAACGTTACTCCGATATTTCGAATCGTCGACGTACATTTGTCTAAGGAACTCTGCGTATAAACTTTGGTGTCTTGGATCGTAAAATTTCTCGCTTTAGCGAAGAAATCCTTGAGTGCAAGAGCGTCAAACCCGCTTAATCGGGTGGCTCTGGCTCCTCCGTAATTGGTGCAACTCGGAGGATTGAGCAGGAGAGGGTAGACCTGCGCAACGAAAAGATCGTTCTCGTCGCTCACCGCTTCCTTAATCTTTAATTTTGCATCCGACCCTCTGACTCCCCCCGGACCGGCGTAGCCGATATTATTGCAATCTATAGAAATGAGAAATATCAGCAGAATCGTAATAAGCGAAATAAATCGTTTAAATGACATCACAAGAATTCTCCGAAAAATATATCCTATTCCGATCAGTCAGTTGCAGGCAAAATCGGAATTCAGAATCCAAAACTTTGTCAAAAAATTATCCGAATTAGCCAGAGAATCAATTCATTTTCGTGAGTGAATCGATTGTTTTTTGGCAATCCTGCGATCTTAGAGGAAAGATTCGATTATTTACGGTTCGGCGCGGAATTTACATATTTCGCCGATATTGTCCGCCTACTTCATAAAGGGCCTGGGTCATCTGTCCGAGAGAACAAACTTTAGAAGCTTCCATCAACTGATCAAAACCGTTTCTATCTTCGATGCATGCCTCTTGCAGTTTTTGTAATGCAATCGGAGCTTCTTCCCGATTTCTTTCCTGGAATTTTCGCAGCTGAGCGATTTGCGCCTTCTTTTCATCGTCCGTAGAGCGAATGATTTCATCGGGGAGGATCGTAGGCGAGCCGTCTTTGCCCAAAAAGGTATTTACGCCGATTACCGGAATTTCTCCGGTATGTTTTAGATGTTCGTAATGTAGCGATTCTTCCTGAATTTTATTCCTTTGATACATTCTTTCCATAGCACCTAATACGCCGCCTCGTTCCGAAATTCTACGGAATTCGGTCAGTATCGCCTGCTCCACTAGATCGGATAAGTCTTCGATTATGAAGGAGCCCTGCAGCGGGTTCTCATTCTTGGCTAAGCCCAATTCCCGATTGATGATCAGTTGAATCGCCATCGCCCTTCTAACGGAGTCTTCCGTGGGAGTGGTTATCGCCTCGTCATACGCGTTGGTATGAAGACTATTGCAATTATCATAAATCGCGTACAATGCCTGAAGAGTCGTTCGAATATCGTTAAACGCTATTTCCTGTGCGTGCAAGGAACGTCCGGAGGTTTGAATATGGTATTTCAACATTTGAGATCTTTCCCCGGCTCCGTACTTATTCTTCATACTCTTTGCCCAAATTTTTCTGGCGACCCGACCGATTACCGCATATTCGGCGTCTATCCCGTTGGAAAAAAAGAAGGAAAGATTCGGGGCGAAGTCGTCTATCTTCATTCCTCTAGAAAGATAATATTCAACATACGTAAATCCGTTCGACAGCGTGAATGCGACCTGCGTGATCGGATTCGCGCCCGCCTCGGCGATATGGTATCCCGATATGGAGACTGAATAAAAATTGCGCACCTTATTGCGAATGAAATTTTCTTGAATATCTCCCATTAGCTTTAAGGCGAATTCCGTGGAGAAAATACAGGTATTTTGTGCTTGGTCTTCCTTCAGAATATCCGCTTGGACCGTACCTCGTACTGTAGTTAACGTTTCGGCTTTCAGCTTTTCGTAAACTTCTTTGTTTAAAACCTGATCTCCCGTTACTCCCAATAGCAGGAGACCGAGTCCGTCGTTTCCCTTGGGAATCTCGCCTTTATAAATCGGTGTCGGAACTCCTTTCGTTCGGTAAATTGCCTGGATTTTCTCCCGGATCTCCTCCGTTTTCCCTTCCGATCGAATGTATTTTTCGCAAGATTGATCGATAGCCGCATTTAGAAAAAAAGATAATAGCATGGGAGCCGGGCCGTTGATCGTCATGGAAACGGAGGTACTCGGTTTGCATAAATCGAATCCGGAATAGAGTTTCTTTGCGTCGTCTAACGTTGCAATGCTAACGCCTGAGTTCCCGATTTTTCCGTAAATATCGGGCCTCTCTCCCGGATCTTCTCCGTACAAAGTTACGGAGTCAAAGGCCGTGCTTAATCTTTGAGCGGGCATTCCAAGGCTAACATAATGGAATCTCGCATTTGTGCGTTCCGGGCCGCCTTCTCCCGCGAACATTCTTGTAGGATCTTCCCCTGTTCGTTTAAACGGAAAAACTCCGGCCGCAAACGGGAATTCGCCCGGAAAATTCTCCTTATAGGACCAGCGGACTATCTCCCCCCAATTTCTAAACTTCGGAACTGCGACCTTCGGAATTTCGATATTACTTAATGATTTCGTAAAGTTTGGAACTTTAATTTCCTTGTCTCGAACCGAATACGTAAAGAAATCACCGGAGTATTTGCCGATCTTTTTCTCCCAATTACGCAATAGGTCCATTGTTTCGGGACGAAGCTGAGCTTCCTTTTCATGAAATTCTTTCTCGAGATCGGCCGTATCCTTACCTCTTTCTCGAAGAACCTCGATCGCTCCCTGAATTCTATATAAGACTTCGGCTAACGCGGCTTCTTTTTCCGCAAAGGAATCGTACTTCTCGCATTCTTCCGCGATTTCGGAAAGATAACGATGTCTTTCGGGAGGGATAATATGGATTTTTTGGCTGGCTTCCTTCGTGATGGAGAAAGTCGATTTCCAGCCCAGATTGAATTTCGAGTTCAATACGCCGATCAATGCCGCATACAAATTATTCGTGCCGGGATCATTGAATTGAGATGCGATCGTTCCATATACAGGCATTTCATCGGGAGATTTTTCAAAGAGCTTTCGAGAACGTTGGAATTGTTTTTGTACGTCTCTAATTGCGTCCTGCGCTCCGCGTTTATCGCATTTATTTACGGAGATGAGATCGGCATAGTCGATCATGTCTATTTTTTCAAGTTGGGTCGCTGCTCCGAATTCGGGAGTCATCACGTATAAACTGATATCGGCAACTTCGGTGATTTCCGAATCGCTTTGGCCGATTCCGGCGGTTTCTACTATGATTAAATCGAATTCGGAACTCTTTAGAATTTCTAGACTCTTTTTCACGTTCTTATTTAAAGCGATATTCGCTTCCCGGGTGGCGAAAGAGCGCATATATACGTTCGGATGCGAGATGGAGTTCATACGAATTCTATCTCCTAGCAAGGCCCCGCCGGTCTTTCTTTTGGAAGGGTCAACCGAAACGATCGCAATGGTCTTCTTTGGAAAATCCTGTATAAACCTACGGACGAGTTCATCCGTGAGCGAAGATTTTCCGGCCCCGCCGGTTCCGGTGATTCCAACGACCGGAATTGGGCGAGATGGGGGAGGGAAATCCAACTTTCCTCCGACGGAAAGATCCGCATTATTTTTGCTCGTGCTACTTTCGACCAATGAAATGGATTGTGCGATCGCGATCGGGTTTCGAGATCTTAAGGCCGAATGAAGATCTCCGTTAAATGTCAGAGGAGGGATAAAATCGGATTTTGCGAGTAGATCGTTGATCATTCCCTGAAGTCCCAAGGCTCTGCCGTCGTCGGGGGAATAAATTTTGGAGACTCCGTACGCTTCCAACTCTTGGATTTCCTGAGGAAGAATCGTGCCTCCTCCTCCCCCGAACACTTTGATATGACTAGATCCTTTTTCTTTTAATAAATCGATCATGTATTTGAAATATTCGACATGGCCGCCTTGGTAACTTGTAACGGCGATTCCTTGCACGTCTTCTTGGATAGCGCACTCCACAATGTCTTGAACGGATCTATTATGCCCTAAGTGAACGACTTCCACACCGGAAGATTGTAGTATTCGTCTCATGATGTTGATGGAAGCATCGTGTCCGTCAAAGAGAGACGCCGCAGTTACGAACTTTAGCTTATGTTTAGGTTGGTATGCTTGCGCTTCCATTTCAAAATTCTCCTACGAATGCTCTTCGGTCGATTCGTCGTTGCTACAACGACTGCCGGATAAATCGGCCACTCGACGTTCGAGTTCTTCGGTTAATAATTTTGCGGCTCGTTTTAAAGGTTCCTTTGGGAATTCGGACGGAAATATCGGCTTTCCAATTTTATAAACTATCTTCGTTTTAAATACCTTGCCGCTTAAAAACGAATCCAATTTGGTCATTCTCCATGCTCCTTGAATTCCGGAAGGGATGATCGGCACACCCGCCTGGATCGCGATTTTTGCGGCTAAGGCCTTGAATTTACCGAGTTTCCCGTCTTCGGACCTCGTGCCCTCGGGATAAACGGATACCAATTCTCCTTTTGAAATAATATCCACCATATACTTTTCGAGATCTTCATAATATTTTGCGGCGGATTTAGAATCGGTTATATTATGCGCTCTTAAAATAGGAACTCCACCCCAATTTATCAACGTTTTTCCCTGGTAACCGCCGATCGTATTCAATGTCGCATGAAGTCCGGTTTTTATTAGGCTTAGAGGAAAATTATCGAACGCCGGGTTCTTTAGCAGTTCTATCATGGATTCTTGAGGATGAAAGAGTTCGTATTTTCCCAGGTAAATGATCTTCCTTGTAACCGAAGTTCCTTGGACGATCACATCAAGATTATCCGTATGATTCGAAACAATCACTCCTCCGCCGGTCGCGGGGATATTTTCAACTCCTTGTACTTCTACGTCGTAGATCAAGTGAAGAAAACCTTTTAAAAAAAGTCTGGCGTATTCCCTCGGAATAAGAAATAAACTCTCTAATTCTCCTAATTGCGGCGCGGCTTCGTCCATGAAAATCCTGTCTATGCTTAATTCAAACTTTGGAATGTTGTAAACAATCTTAGAGAAGATCGTAAAGCGAAGTTAACGACTGTTCACTTTGCGATCTTACTTTGATTCATGCTACTCCCATGCGTACATTACATCAACTTAGATTTTCCTTTTGTTCGGGCAATTATGCGACGTTTCAGCGGTTAATCTACCATTCGTTCGGAATCAATTCGATGAGAGGAAATCTCGCGATTGAAAAACCTTTGCTGGGAGCGAGAGGTTTCTTATGCTGGTCGCATGGACTGGAAGACTTCGGTATTAAGCGGTGCGATCTTTAGTAATACTCCTTTGGAATTACTTCACGAAATAGGATTAAGTTCGATCTTAGGTCCGCTCTCGGTAATCTTCCATCACTTAGGGTCTACGGCTTTCTTCATGGCTTTGGTCTCGTTCATCTACTTATGCGTGGATCGCAAAGTGGGAATTCGAATGGCATTCGGATTGATGGTGGCCGGGGTTTTGAACGGAACTTGCAAAGCATTGTTGGAATTCCCTAGACCGACCGGTTTACCTTTTTCCAACGAGCTTGGTCTTTCGGAACCTTCTTTCGGATTTCCTTCCGGTCACGTTCAAACCGCGGTTGTTCTGTATGGCACGTTATTTTTGCATTTTAAAGTCGGATGGTTACGAGGAATTTTGCCGGCATTCATTTTGCTTATGCCTATCGCTCGGATGTATGCCGGCCTACATTTTTTAGGAGACGTGATCGGCGGCTTTATATTAGGCCTTTTGCTTCTTATCGGATTGGAATTTTGGTTCAAGAGGAATCCTGACCTACTTGAGGCAAAATTTTCGGACGGCAAGGAACTTCCGCCTAACCGTCTTAAATCTTATGTGATTTTAATCATCGCGATGACGATACCGAGCGTTCTCTTAATGGAAGGATCTAGGGTGGATCAATCGTATCATTCATGGGAAGTGGTCGTCTCTTCTGCGGGAGCCTTAGCAGGATTCGGAATCGGGATCGTTTCTAATCGCTCTACCGGCATAGACTGGAATGCAGGCGATAATTGGATGTCTTTTCTGGTGAGAATCGGAATCACCCTGCTCGGCATTTTAGTATTTTTCATTTTCTTGGGAGAACTCCTCAAAGTTCTTTTGCCGGAAAATCCGGTTGCCAGATACGTAAGGTATGGGATCGTATGCTACTATATTAGCCACGTTTCTCCCTTTCTTTTAAAGAGGATCAAAGGAGGAATTTACTTACTTTAACGAATGTCCCGACTATCGGATACCTTGAAAGTTTTTCCGGAAGCGATTAGCCGCCTCCGCACTTCGGGGTTCTTACGCTCCTTTTTTTCGGTAGGCGGTTCCAAGGTCCTTGCATCCCTCTTAAATTTCGTATTTATGGTCTACTCGGTTCGAATACTGAGTAAAAATGAAAACGGTATTTTCCAATACTATTCCGGCTTTTTGCCGATTTTGCTTGCTGTCGCTGAGTTCGGATTACCGACCGCACTGGTCAAATATCTTTCCCCGTTAACCGAAGATAAGAAAAGAATCGGCATATTATTAGCCTCCTCCTTGTGGATTAAATGGGGCGCATTTGCCGCGTTAACCGTCATCTCGGGAGCGGCGGCAATTCTATTGCATGAAAACGCATTAGTGGTTTTTTTGCTCGTATTCGGAAGTTTTGTCCTTTCGTTTAATACGTATTTCGAAAGTATTTTCGTGTCTTTCGGACAGTATCAGTCTCTCTCTCTCTGGTATCCGCTCCCGAATCTTTTTAGATTAACGATATTGTATTTTGCCGATCAGTTTACGGATCGAGCATTAAATAATCTAGATATACTTGGAATTTTCACCGCTGCGCCTGCCCTGACTATCATACTCTTCTTTTTTCTATTTCCCAGAGAAAAGCTAAACTGGGTTGGTGAGAAAGAGGAGATACGGATTCAGACAGGCGAGCTGGCCTCCTTTAACAGATACGCTTTTTTGGCGTCCTTGTTTGCGATCGTGTCGGACAGGATGGAACTGTTCTTTCTGAATCGGTATCATTCCAACGAAGCCGTCGCATCTTACGGAACCGCTTTGCAACCTTTCAGTGGATTTGTGATTCTTTTTTCGGTTCTTAACTCGATGATTTATCCGAAACTTTCCAGGTTGACCGAAAACGGTGAGTTCGCAAAATTTCTCGGCAAATCGATTCTAATGGCAAGCGGATTGGCTTTGCTTCTCGGACCTTGGGTCTTGCTTTCGGATTGGGTATTCGCGGCATTATTTTCAGGAAAGTATCCGGAGTCGGTCCCCGTCTTTCAGCTATTGTATCCGAATTATCTTTTACAATTGGTCTTTTCACCGCTGGGAATGGCACTTTTCGCTTTGGGACAACCGAGAATGTTGGCTCTTCTCGCTCTAGTTAGATTGGTTTCCGGTTTAATATTGGATAATTTATTAATTCCTGAATACGGACCTATGGGAGCTGCCAGCGCGTTCTTTTTGGGGCAGATTCCCTCCTGGCTTCTTTTAAGCGGATATTTTTTGGCCTATTACCGGCCTTCGAGTAAGTGAACACTCTAAAGTATATTCAATTTTTATCTTGTAGTTTGCTCGTAATTTCATGGACCAATACGAGAGCGGATTCCTATCCGAAATATCGACTGGACGATGCATCCTTATTGTCGGATGGAAATATTCGAGTTCGTTCCGTAGGGCGCTCGGCGCAAACTCAGGAAGATCTTCCTAAATATAGGACCGAGTCAGGTTTTTATACCTCCTTGTATTTATCCGGTAGGGGGTTTTCTCAAAAGGGAGGAGTTCAGTCGGACGCTGCCGGAAAGACATCAGTAAAAGGTTCGCTAAGTCCGGAATTCGGGTGGATCGGTAAATCGACGACCTGGGAAAGTCAGTTTCTCGTATCTCCTTATCTTACTTACATGGTAAAGGAAGATTCACAAACCAAAGTATATCGCCTAACAGATGGAGAGGCGATCGGATCTCTTTCCCTTCGACTCGGAGGAATCGCCTTTCGGGCGGAAGGTGGACGAGGGTTCCAGCGATTGGATAGTGCGGGCTTTCTTTTTGCGAGTATTGCCAATTATGCGGAATTCGGTTGGTCTGTCCTTTCCTGGAAAATACGCGGAAGCTTTACCGGGTTAGAATTTCAATCGCAGTTTTCTTATTTACCGAAAGATACGACTCAGTCTCCCCTTCAGGTAAAAGGCGGAGATTTTTTATGGGAGCCGGATCGTATCTTGAAATCTTTACGATTTTTCTATTACCAATATTCGGAACCTCGGCAGGAACCGGTTAGAGCGAGTTACTTTCAAACGGCAGAACCGTTTCGCGCTTACGGATTTTTTCGATATTCCGGAATCGAATGGGATTTTTTGAAATTTGGAGGAATTAAATTCGACGGCTCGGCCTTTCACTTGGAAGGAAGGCGAGAAAACGGGGCGGACATTTTTAATTCTTATAATACTCGCCAGGCGACGAACGCTTGGTTGGCAACTCTTTCGGGAACCCTTGAGTTGGAATCCTATTCCGTTTTTGCTAGAGCATTGTATTCGACAAAAGACCGTACGTTCAGAACGGACCATAATTCCAATGGGTTTGCCGGAATTAAAGGAGACCCAAGGGGCTTTTTGGCCCCGATCTCGATTTTACTATTACGGGACTTTCAAGCTAAGCAAGACTCTCCTTTTTACGGAATCGATTCGCTTCGGTCGCCGGTTTATGAAAATTCCGGAATGCAATATTATCAGACCGGGATTCGAAAGGAATTGGATGGGGGTTGGAGTGCGACCTTGGCTACCGGGATCGGAATTTCTTATATAGGTCGCGGTCTTGAGTTGATCGCGGCCGGAGGGTGGAAAGGGGAGCTCGGATACTTTTTGTTAGGGGCTGCTTACGCCTGGGTTAAACCCGGCCAAGACGAATCCTACATATTGGACGAGATTAGAAGACCGATCGCGATGCGTGAATATTTTCGATGGTACGCAAGCGCGGGATTAAGGTTTTAATTCTTAACTGAAACGGGAGCCTGCAATTTCTTAATGAAAGTAACTCGATTTCCTTTTCCGTTATATTCTAAAGAATCGACGTTCATTCTAACTAAAAAGATTCCTCGTCCGGATAGTTGGCTTGCATTAGGATCGTTTACCGGATCCGGGACTCGATCCGGATCGAAGCCTTCTCCCTTATCTTCCAAGATAACGGTTACTTGTTTATCGTCGTAATGCACTTCCACTTCGATCCACTCTTCCTTGGATTCGCATATACTGTCCACGTAGGAAAAGTAATCGTTTTCCTTGAACATCAACTCCTGTTTTTGATGGTAGGAAATTCTCGCACAACCGTGCTCTATCGCATTCCCGACCAATTCGTAAAGGGAAACTTTCAGCGAAAGAAGGTCATCGCTATGAAGTCCGGGTAAATGAGAAATGGACCGTAGAATTAAATGAACATATTGATTAAGGTTTCCTAATCTAGGAATTAATGCGAACTTTTGTTTCGATTCTCGAACTTGAAAAAATCGCTTGTCTACTAAATCTTTTCCCGCATAAAAAAGGTTTCGGAATCGAAGTAGGGAGTATCTGATCGCTTCCATTCGGAACGGTTTTAGAAAAAAATCCACTGCGCCCAATCGAAGAGCGTTGATGGAGATTTGAATATCCTGGTTTCCGGTAATGACTATAAAAGGGGTTTCTACTCCTTTTTCTCGGAGTTTAGTTATTAACTCTATTCCGTTCATCCGAGGAAGACGGATATCAGTAATGATAAGATCGAAAGCGTCCGAGTCGGCGACTTCAAGGGCTTGCTCCGCAGTTCCTGCAAGCGTGAGTTCATACTCGCTACCGAAGATTTCCTGGAATAGATCCCGGATAACCTCCTCATCATCTACGAAAAGGATTTTCATGGAAAGTTCCGAATCCAAAGAAAATCCCGAGACAGAGACTTAGTCAAGAATTTTGTCAATCTACGTTATCTAAGGCGTCCAAAGAATATAAAGATTTTATGCGAGCATCGAGTTCTTTTGCTTCATCTTTTCCGAAAACCACGATCCGATTCCCGGAAAACCGAAAGACGTAAAATTCATCCTTGGTATCCCGCATTAAGGCCTTTAGACCGGCAATAGAGTCCACTGTTTTATCATTTACGGACTCTAAGATCAGATCTTGGAATTCTTGATATGAACGATTCTTCTCATCGGGAAACGTTCTCGAAAGTAGGACGATTCTATTCTTTTCCGGATGAAGTTTTCGCGAAAAACTATCCGCTAAATAAACTAATTTTCGTTCCGCAGAAGATTTATATTTTTCTCCGAATTCTTTCAGGTAAGCGCGAGTGAGTTCCGTAAATAAAAGACCGCCGGAAATCAAATATCTAGGCGCTCCTTTGTCGATTCGTTCGGGTATCAGAAAGGAATCTTCACTGTATTGTTTCAGGCGATAAACGATTTCTCGTCGACGCCCATCTCGATATAAAACTAAATCCACGGAATCTCCTGCATTCAAGGCAGTTCCATGTCGCGTTAGAATAAGGTCGTAAAGACGCTGTTTATCTTTGGAAGCGACGGAAATTCCGTTGATTGATAGAATCGCGTCTCCAGGAAACAAATTATGCATCGGACCCACGCCTGGCAGGACTTCCGATACGACAACTCCCACGCTTCCTTTGGGGAAGTAGTAATTTTCCTCCGCCGGAGTCAGGCTCGTATCCGCCACAAACCCCGGGTGCGGGAACGGAGAAACGGACGAATATCGGTGAACGTAGAATCTTCGCAACAGATCCGAACCCGCATTCCAAAAACCGTCCGTAAAACCGCATACAACGCCGTGTGAGAAAAGAAATTTTCTAACGGATTCGCCCTCCTCACGTTTAACAATTTTGGTTAAAGGAAGTAAAGTCTTGGAATTGTCCAAACTTCCCCATTCCTGATTCGTAAAATACGAGCTACAGACTTTTGATCCGCGATGCAGGTGATCCAAATGAGAAATAGGAATTCTTTTTCTGGATCTGCCTATGTCTTCCGGAAGAACAAGAATTCCTAAACCGGTTTCCACATCCACCTTCTCAAAGTAGGCCTTGCGACCGGCGGATTCGTCCGGATGGAGTTCCGCAAAAAGAGGGATGTCCCCCGGTTTTAGAAGCGCTAATGCAGTATGTTCGTCGATCCTAATTGCGGGGATCCGTTTTTGGAAAGGGATTCCTTTTTGAAACGGATTATGATGAGAATATTTTCTAAAATGAACGAGAACCGAGAATTCACCTGTCGATCTCGCCTCGATTGCGAAGGCGTGGATGAAAAATAGAATTAGAAAACTATGAACGAATCGCGATACAAGGCGAAGTTTCATTTTTCCTCCTTGCTTCCGTCCGGACGCACATCGAACCGCTTCTTAACTCTCGCATCGATGGTTCGGATCGTTTTCGTATCCAATATCATGGGTAAACCCACGCCGCGAAATTTTAAAACGATCGTTCCGTCCGAGTATTTCTTCCATAATTCTTTAAAGTCGGCTAAATCCGCGGGAGTCTTTCCGTTGATCGATTCTAAAATTTTAAATCGATAGGATAGATATTTCGAATTTAAAGGATCGGGAAAAAGGGTGGTAAGAATCAGGTCCCGTTCCGTAAATCGAAAGAGCTCGTCCTGAATATAGTAACTATAATGATAACGTAATGCGGCTTCGATTCTTTGGCTTTCCTTACCGAACAAGGCCCGATTTACCGACTGGAACATTAGTCCTCCGCCTACGAAACTTTTGGAGTCCCTGTCTCGGTACATATCTAAAGATTTGGTTTTCTTTAATTGCGTGGGAACTTTGAAGTGTTTACCGTTTCGGTAAAAGAATAGAGTCAGAGTTTGTCCGATAAAATTCGGTTCTATCAAATCGACGACCGTCCTTCCGGTAAATTCCAAAAGGCCGCCTTCGTTATTCAAGAAAGCATCGTCTATTTTATATAAGAAATCGTCCTGCTTCAAAACCTCCGAAAAGGAAGAATCAGGATAGACTTTATTGATCAGTATCCCCTGCAAACCTGCGGGAACTTTTAAATATCGTTTTAAAGAATCCGAATTTCCGTTTTGAAACGTGAATCCCGCGTAAGGAAATCCGTCGTATGATCCGTCCTGAACGTCTCTTAAGAAGTGGAGAACGATTTCGGGAGGAATTAGATATGCGGTATTTCCCTGCAGTTGACTGACTTCGAACGTGATCCCCGCAACTTTGCCGTTTTGGATGGCCGGTCCGCCCGAATAACCCGGAAGGATATTTGCAGTAACTCGAACGACCTTCCTATAATCGAGGCCGGTAAACGAATATCGAAGCCTCTCGATTCGATTCACGATGCCGTTTTCGAGAGTAAGATTTTCGTCGCCCTCAGGATAGCCGAGCATTAATAAATTGCTTCCTAAAGAAGGGGATTCCTCCGCGATTTCCAGAGGCTCGATCCCCATAAAGAACTCGTCGTCTTCAACTTTCAAAAGAGCGAGATCGCAATCGAAGCCTAAAAATTCCACTTGGGCATCGTAGTATTTGCCACTATTATAATGTTTCACTTTCAAAAACTTCGATTCTGCGACAACATGTGCGTTCGTTAAAATTCTATTCCCTTGGATGATGAAACCGGAGCCCACGTCCTTGGATAAATCCTGGTCTCCGAACTCGAGGGGATCGGAGGGATCGGGATAACTGTCGCTTCGAACGATAACCACGCTACCGAACAGATTTTTAAGATCTTGGTTACTGTTCTGGGCGTTTTGCGTCGAAACGGATTCGGGAAGAAATAGAAGAGCCGAAAGGGCCAGATAGATTGCAGAATTTCGAATATTATTCATGGAATAGCTCGGCCTCGGACCAGACGATTTTATCTTTCTCGATGGATTGAATTTTGAGTTTCGCGAGAAAGCGTTCTCCTTCCTTTAGGCTTTGGGAAGGTTTATTATCTAACACTAGATTCCCGGAAAAATCCGCTTTGATTCGCACCCAAGAATACGGCGATTGAGGAAAGCAACTGGCCTGGAAAGAAAAGTAAATAGCTTTGTCCCAGTAAAAATCTCCGTCCTTACCCAGGAAAACTAACGGACAGGATGAATCAAAGAAAACCTCTTTTCCGTCGGGCGCGGGTCTATGAGCCGGACGTCTTGCTAAGCTTAAGAAATACTGCAGTCCTAAATTATCGGGTGGCTTTTCCGGGAGTCGGGTTCGTCTATTCGGTTTTTCTAAACGGCCAGGGGAGGAATTTACGGGAAGATCTTTGGACGAAAAGGATAAATCCCAATATACGACTTTACCGATTTTCACCGGACCTTTTACTCGAATCGAGTCGATCGAGTCGGGGTTGGAAACGGTCGCGCCTCCCGAATAAAAGAAGCCGTTCAGAATTTCATCCTGGCATTTGATCGAAAAATACTGTAGCCCTTCAAAGTCGAGAGTCCTTGATAATTTGCAAGGGCGGATATTAACATCCGGATGAGATTGGAACCATGCCTTCAGCGGCCGGGCATCCTTATCCTTCGAATATTTTTTCCAACCTTCCTTGAATTCGGGATCATCCAGATTGCCCGCTGAGGAACTGATTAATGGGCTGGTTTCCGCTAAAAGCGAGAAGTTATAGGATGGAAATCGATCCCAACCGACTGTCGGAACGATAAAAATCAAGAATAGATAGGTCGGAGTGACAAACGACTGGATAATTTTGCGCACCGGAAGATTCACTGCTATAGAGTATCGGCTCCGGAAAAACCGTATTTTACCGAACCGCTCCAGGAAGAAAAAAATCGCAGCATTTTTCTTCCTTATGTCGCGAATTTTTCTCTTTCCGAAAAAAAAGTTAAACTTTCGAGCGGGACTTAGGAATATGGTTAAAAGTAAGTTTAGAATACTTCGGATTCCATCGAATCGTTTTCGAATATTCTTCTTACTCTCTCGGACTTAAATAGGTTCGAATTCTATAACAAATAAACGGTAGTGTATCTTGTCCAATTGGAGCTTTTTAAAATCAGACCTGTCTGATCAGGACTTATTAATCGATTGTCGTTCCCAGGCGCAGTACCAGGAAGCAACTCTGAAGGGAGCGTACTATTTTCCTTTTGTAAAGAAGGCGTTCGCATCGGACCCCGAATCTTTTAAGAAGATGTTGGGACCCTTGGATGAAATTCTCGCTTTGGCAAAAAAAGAAGGGAAGTCCCGGATTGTAGTCTTCGACGAGGGAATGGGAATGTTCGCCGCTCGCTTAACTCTACTCCTAAGGTCGGCCGGCTTTGTGCATACCTATGTTTTGGATAAGCGCTGGCCTGTGGAAGGAGGAACCGAAAAAGGATCCAGAGAACTCGATTTTGGTCCTGCTTCCAAGATTCGTAAAGTGGAAGGAATCATCGATAAGGCCTTTCTAGAAAAAAACCTAACTCGACTTCAAATATTCGATACTCGTACTCCTGAGGAATATGAAGGCAAACTGCCCCGCCTTACTGCCCCGGAGCCAGGAAGCTTGTGCGGTCGTTTACCGGGCGCGTTTCTTTGGGATTGGAGAATGTTGTACGATCCTGCCGGCGATCTAATCGATAAAACCCTCTTTAATAAAAAACTTCGCGGCTTTCCGTTTATGCCGGAACGTACGACAGTTATTTACGATTATAACGGTGCAAGATCGTCTCTTTTGGCTTTGATGCTAAAAGAAGTCGGATACAATGATGTAAACGTTTATATCGGTTCTTGGTTTGAATGGAGAAAATCCAGCTTACCCAAGCAGGCTGTTAGTATTTATGGACAGGCCGGTGGAACCGGGGCTGCGCCTAGAGTCGGCGGAGTGGAACGAAAAAATTAAACATCCTTTTTTGTAGATTCGATCGAAAGACAGGGGGAGTAAGCGCGTATTCATCCGCGCTTTTAGTTTCCGTTATTCTGAAGATAGATTGTTAGAGATGTAAGTCTAACAGTTAACATGGCATTCATATCGCCCGATCTAAAAGACCGAAATATCGTTTTTTTTGACGGCGTGTGCAATCTTTGCAATGCGAGCGTTAATCTTCTCATTGATATCGATAGGAAAAAGAAGATGGTATTCGCGAGCCTTCAATCGGCTACCGCCCAATCTTTTCTAACGCCCGCCGAATCCGCCGAACTTTTAGGAAGGGGAGCGAGCATCGTCTTTTATACCAAAGGGAAGATTTTCCGAAAATCCAGGGCAATTTTGGAAATTCTACTATTGGTTGGGTTTCCCTGGAACCTCGGATATGCCGGAATTGCAATTCCGGCATTTATTCGAGACTGGTTCTACGATTTTGTGGCCAAACGTCGATATCGTTGGTTTGGAAAGTCTGATTCCTGCAGGGTAATTACGCCGGAATTGAAAGAACGGTTCTTAAATTAAGCCATTTTCAACTTCTTGATTCCTATTCTCGAATTAGATTCACCGAAAGATAGTGGACAATTATCTAATTTTTTACTATATTATGTCGCATAAACTGGATCCATAGAAGAAAATTCTCGAGAATCCATTTTACAGAGAGGATCGGTTCAAAAACCTGGAAATACTGCTTCCAATTTTAAAGAAGCAAATACCCATTTTTATTAAAAACTTTTAAAAATCCATTAAATAGAATGAAAATAGATAAAATCTTATCGAAAACATCCGATTTCAATTCAAAATTTAACCCAATTGTCCAATTGCAGGGGTTTGGGAAGAGAAAAATTCTTGTCCAAGGATTCCCGCAAGGCAGGATAGGTTGAACTTTCGGAAATTTTCTGCCGATCCTAGAAACAGTCTTCGTTTTTTAGGAAGATTTTTGGCAGTGCATAAAGGAAAGGACCAAATGAAAAGTAAAATCCGCCTAACAATTCTGGGGATCCTGACCCCACTCCTACTCGTTTTTGCGCTGAAATCTTTTGCGAATCCAAATTTAGAAGAAGTAAAAATCGATAACCAATACATCCAAACGTACCAAGGAAGAGAAGGGACTTGGATAGTAACCGGAAAAGTGAAAGACTCATTGGACGATTTATACCATAAATTTGGTACATCCGAATTAGAAGTTCGAGTTTTAAACGGAATTCATGACTCGGGAAAAATTCCCGCTTCGGAACCGGTTTTCTTTCCATACAATGCAAATTATACTCGGAACCTTCTCTTGGAAGATAAGGGACGGGAAATATTCACTTCCGATTCGCGAGAACTTATTTGGCCGCTAAGCTTCAAACATTCAAGAGTCACCTCTCGCTTGGGAAGACGTTGGAACGCTCTACATGCAGGAGTGGATATCGCTTGCCCGAACGGATCTATAGTCATCGCCGCAGCGGACGGATTGGTCGTTGATTCCAAGAGAGACGGCGGTTACGGCCTTCGAGTCGTGATCCAGCATCCTCAGATTAATGGAATCCAGACATTATACGCTCATAATTCTCTTTTGTTCGTAAAACAAGGAGATAAGGTAAAGAAGGGCCAGGTGCTCGCGCTTTCCGGTAATACGGGGCATACGACCGGACCTCATGTCCACTTCGAAGTGCGTTATCAAAATGTCGTTTTAAATCCTGAACATTACTTACCACCGTTCTTGGCGGACAGAGATTCTCAAGTCGCAATTGCCAAGGAAACGATTCAACAATAAGTTACTTGTCCGACACGTTTTGGTCTACAGAATTATTATCCTTTTTAGGCGGGGTCATAGATCGCGCAAAACCTCTTCGCGTTGTATTCGATTTTGATAATACGTTAGTGCGTAATGATTTCGGAGAAGCTGTTATGAATGAGCTTCTCCGACAAGGCCTTCCTTGGATCTCCGACATTCGCCCTTTTTTTCCGGAACCTGAGACCGCCGATCGTTTGGAAAAATTGCGTAAAACGGATCCTTCTACCTTTCAGAAAGAAGCCTGGGCAGTGTACGACACGATCCATGAAACGAAAGGGCTGGAAGTGGCTTATCGTTGGTCCACCTGGATTTTTTCGGGTCGTTCGAACCTGGAATTAAGAAAAACCGCACGGCAAATATGGGAGCAAAACCAAAGTTCCGAAACTAAGATTTCCGTAAAACCGTACCGAGCTCTCTACGAACTGACTCTTGCATTGCAAAGCATAAATACGGATATTTGGATCGTGACTGCTTCACCGGAAGGGGTCATCCGAGAAGTTTCCGGTCGCTGGAATATCCCGGAAAATCGGGTTTTAGGCGTAGAGCTTGCGGAGCAAGAAGGAGTTCTTTCTCATCAGGTCGTGGAACCGTTTACGTACGGAGCCGGGAAGGTTCGGAAAATTATGAAAGCTACGAACGGTGAGGGATACGATATATCCTTCGGCGACACCGAAAACGATTTTGCATTATTGGAAAATTCGAAATTACGGGGAATTTTTCTGGATCGGGGAAAAGGGAAAATTCCCCCTGTCGGATCATTAATCCAATCGATCCTAGACTGGCCCGTACTATAATAAGATCCTGATACGATGCGCAATTATCTCAATATGCAAAATCACTCATATAAAGCGCGGAGCGAGTGATTATCGGAAGAATTCTCATTCGGCAGAAAACTAATGCGTCCAATAATCACGCATTAATTCCTCGGACCAGCGAGGCTGAACTACGTTTTGCCTCGGCAGATATTCTTTAAAAACGGGTTTAATATCGATGACCGGTGTGCCATCAATGGCATCCAAAGATTTTACGAAAATCTTTCTTCCGTCAATACGTAGTAATTCGACGATGGTTGCACCGATGCGGTTGGGACGAGCCTTCTTTCGCTGCGCAAAAATTCCGATCTTCGGCCAATCCGGATTTTCCCTCGGGCGCTCCGATTTATAAACGATCGTATTCGGATCCACTTTATCAAAAATATAGAATACTTCGATATGCGAGAAGTCCTTCAATCCTTCCAGACTCTCTACCGGAATCTCATGACTTAATTCGATGTAGGATTCCTCCTTGTCCCAATCGTCGTCGATCACCTCGGAGCGACTGCAATGGACCGTGCCGATGGGAAGAATCTTAAATTCGCTCATCTTTTTTTGAGATAATCGGGCATCGGAGGTAGCGTATTCTCCGTCCAAACCCAATCTCCAATGACCGATATGATCGGAGAAGGTTCTCCTTGTAAAATTCTTAATAAAGCAATCTTTAGGTCCTTCGGTTCGGTAAATCGATAAGGAATAGAGGGAAAATTCTTCAGGAAAGTTTCCTTTTCCTTTTTCTGAATATAATCGATGAAAAAGTCGGAAAATTTTTTACCCGAACTTTTTTGCTCTTCGATCAGTTTTTGCAAATCCGGATGAGAAGTCGATTTCGCGAGTCTCTGGAGTATGATTCCGATTCCTCTTGCACTTTGGCTTAAAAATGTCCCGGCTCGAATTGCTTTTCGGGAGGCGGGTTTTTCTAAAGTCCATTCCTCCATTTTCTTTTTTATGAAAGCTAAAGAACCGTAATATGTAAGTAAATAAGGTAAATAGTAGAATGCGGAGTATCCGATTGTCAAACGTGGGGATAATTTCTTTTCCAATTCCAGCATCGGATCGAAGCAAAACTTCAATCCGGATTCGATGTCTTCGTCGGGTGTTTCGGAAGCTGGGTATCCTAATTTTCCCCGAGCGGGCGTATAAACTAAAATATCCACGGGATCTTCCATTTTTAGAGCTTCGATTATTTTAGAAACGGCTTCGTCCGGTTCCTCTAGTTGAATTTGTTTTAACGTTCTATCCGCGCCTTCCACATCTTTGTCACCGGAAGTTGTCGCGATGATTCTCCAGTTTCGACCCGAGATTGTTCGGTCTTCTGTCAATCCTTGAATGGCGCTTTGCCCCGCAGCGCCTGAGCCGCCCACGATCAATGCAATGGATTCGGACATTTGTCCTCCCGGACGGTCGAATCGAAATCGACCTTGAAAATATGCGCTCCAGAGTATTCAGTCTGGTAAGGAAATTCCAGGAAAAAAGTTAAGATATCGCTGAAAATCGTCCGGTAGGGTAGAGGTTACGGAGTTGTCGATTCCTTCTTCCGTTTTGAATTTTAGAAGATAAGAATGAAGTAAAGAACGGTTTGGGATCGGAACCGATTTTTTTATTCTGAAATCGTTCGGTATATAAACAGTCTCGCCTAAAATAGGAAATCCTGCTTGTGCGATTTGAAACCGAATTTGGTGTCTCCGTCCGGTTATCAGGGTCGCCTCGAGAATAGAAATATTCTCCGCTACGTTAGTTGATAAAATCTTAAAATCGGTTATGGCTTTCTTTCCACCTGATCGAACGGCTGTTACACGACCTTTCCCATCCTTCAAGAAACATTCTTCGCGAAACGATTTCTCTCTCGGAATTCCATTAACGATGCACAGATATTTTTTTTCCGCCTGGGACAGGATCTCATCGGCGTCCTTATTTTTTTCCGGATCGGTGCAAAATACGACTAAGCCGGTCGTATCCAAATCCAATCGGTTAACGAGTCGGAGATAAGGGAGTTTCTCCTGCGCTTGGACTAGATCGGCAAAGTTCTTTCGATGCGGATCCAGTGTCGCATGAACGGGAAGGCCGGCGGGCTTCTCGGCGATCAGCAGAAAACTTCCTCGATAATAAATTTTTAAGTTTTGCATCGGCTTGGCAGAAGGAATCGATCTCGAAGGATTTGATTTTTCCGGGAACGTCATGCAAATCCGAGGATAGGAAATCCTATCTTCTTGTAAACCTGTCCTGTTTTTATGGAAATTAGATTGACACACTTTCCGTTATATTGGATGAAAAAGGTATGAACCAGGCCGATGCGGAAGAATTAGACGGAAAAGATCTCGTCTCCAGTGAACATATTACGGAAGTCGTAAAAGAAAACCTTAAATTAATCCGCCATACTAAAGGCCTCTCGCTGGATAAATTGGCCTCACGTTGTGGGGTTAGCCGAGCCATGCTATCCCAAATCGAACAAGGTAAGAGCGTTCCGACTATAGCGGTTCTTTGGAAAATTGCGAACGGTTTGAATGTGCCGTTTAGCGAACTGTTAAAAGAAAAGGGAACCGATGGGGTACTTGTTTTAAAGGCTGAAAATACGAAGATTTTATATTCTAGTTCGAAAGTTTTCTCGAGTAGGGCTCTGTTTCCTTTCTTGGGCGGAAGAAGAACCGAATTTTACGAATTGGTTTTGAAACCGGGAGGAATCGAGGTCGCAGAACCTCACCAAGCCGGAACTACGGAGAATCTCGTAGTCGTTTCTGGGAAATTAAGACTCCGAGTCGCGGACAAAGTAGTGGAGCTGGATACGAAAGATTCGGTGTTCTTTAGAGCAGACGTTCCTCATGAGTATATCAATCCGACGGATAACGAAACGTTGATGTATCTAGTCATGGATTATAGGGACGAGGTTTCCTGAATTCGGTGCGGATCCTTGAGATCTAAAATTTTAGCGTTATTCGCGATTATCATCGTCTGTTCGGATTTGTTCGCACAATCCGATGTCGAAACTAAACCTTCTTCTTCAGGATATTTTGGAGTCGATCGGTATGAAGAGCAGATTTCTTGTCACAAGGAAGATTGCATTCAATATACGCTTGATGACCTGAACGAGAAAGGAGGGAAGTCCGAGCTGAAGCGACTTCTTTCCGAAAACGTCGGTAAGATTTTCGTCGATACCATGTCGAAACGGTTGAAGCTGGGGGACGACGGCCTGGAAGATATTAGAGATTTCTTATTAGAAATCTCTAAAAGGGACGGCCGCGTTGCCGTCGAGAAACTGCATATTGCCACCCGCGGATTGGAAATACCGGAACCGCCTCTTCTCAAAGATGTCGGATTTGTGGGATGGAATGTCTTTAAACGAGTCTATCGCGGAATTTATTATAGACCTACCACCAACTATAACGCGAAAGTTTTATACAACCCGACTACAGGGAATATCGCGATGGTTTTCATCGTGCATAAAAGATACGGCGATATTTGCGAGACCGTATTTGCGTCGTGCAACGAAATCGAATATTTGGACGAGGATACTTTCGATCTTCAATTATCCACGGCTATTAAGGAATCCAAAGAGAAGGGCCTTCCAGTACGGGTGAATTTCAGACAAGTCGAAGCGACTCTACCTGAAACAAGATTGGAATGGGACAATTTAAAGAATATGGGTCGGTCTGCTAGAATGTACAAATGGCTGGCTGCGGCAAAAGATAGGGATGTAAAACCGGTTGTGAAATCCAGATTTCTCCCATTGCAAGCTGCATTAACGATTATTGATTATTCTCTTTCCGTTTACGATTGGGTAGGAAAATACGTGATGTATAAACCGGCTTCCAACACGAACGCCGAAGTCTTATATACGGAAAAAATAAATCCGGACGGGAAGATATCTCGGACTCTACACTCGGTCGTCTTTGCTCCTATTCCAAAAGCGTCCGAGTGAGCCATAGAATCGACTCTTATTTCTATTCTCCTTTACTTTCTGAAAGGGCATAATAAAATCCCTCCGCCTTTCCCCATGGATCAGCGGAAGGATTTTATTATGCTCGAAACGTTTCTTCTTTTAGATAAAAAAGATAAACGTTAGTAGAATAAAAGTGGGGATCAGCAGCGCCAAGGAATAAAGAACATATCCGCCGAAGCTGGGCATCTTGATATTGTTTTCCTCTGCGACCGATTTGACCATAAAATTCGGAGCGTTACCTATATAAGTTAAGGCTCCCATAAATACGGCTCCGACCGAGATCGCTTTCAGCAAAGATTCGCCGAATGGATCGGCCAGAATCTGATGTATATCCGAGAATCCTAATAAACCTTTTGCTAAAGAAACGAAAGTAAGATAAGTCGGCGCATTATCCAAGACTCCGGAAAATAGCCCGGTTACCCAAAAGAAGTGCCAAGGTTTCGTCACGCCTAACTCTTTTCCATGATGCTCCAACAGAAGGAGCGCCGGAATCATGGTAAGAAAAATTCCGATGAACAGATAAGCGACCTCTTGGATTGGTTGCAGAGTGAATTTGTTTCTTTCCCGTAATTTCGGATCGGACGTGAATTTGGAAGCAAGAATGAGTAAAATTAGGACCGCCTCTCTGAAGAATCCTAGATAATGATTTCCTTTGATAGCCGGAATATAATGGTCATTGATATAAGCGACGGATAGAACGACGCCTAAAAGCCAAATCAAGTTTACTTGGCCTTCCAATCCGATCGGTTCCTTGTTCCTAATATCTCGTTGAATATCTTTCTTGGTCTCTTTTCCGTGCATTACCGTGTCCCAGATGAAGTAGATCACGAGTAGAATGATGGTGGCGATAAGCATTTCAGGAAATAAGCCGAAAGTCCAGGTAAAGGGAACTCCTTGTAGATATCCTAAAAAGAGAGGCGGATCTCCTAAAGGAGTCAGCGATCCTCCTATATTCGAAACCAAGAAGATAAAGAAAATCACAGTGTGGACGACATGCTTTCTTTCCGAATTCGTCTTTAAGATCGGGCGAATCATCAACATCGATGCTCCGGTCGTTCCGATAAACGAAGAAAGGAAAGTTCCTACGATTAAAAAGATAGTATTGTTGATAGGAGTCGCTTCGATATCCCCTTTTAAAACGATTCCTCCTGAAATATAAAAAAGCGATGCGAGTAAAATGATAAACGGGATATAATCGAATACCATTGTATGATATATTTTTTCACCGCAGTTATAAGCCAGAAGAACTCCGAACGAAACGCCTCCTAATGCCAGAGCGAGTAGGAGTTTATTATTATTATTTTCCCACCAATGTGCCGTCGAATGCGAAATCAACGGTAAGAGCGCTATACTTAAGAGGATAAGGATAAACGGGATGACCGACCAAAATGGCAAGTCGCCTCCTAAGCTTTCGTGGTGAGAGGCGGGATTCGAGTCATGGTGCTCTATAGCGGATTCCGGTGTAGTCGGTGCCGATTCTGTTTGAGCGATACTCTCGCCGGATTTCCCAGCTGGAGAATTCTCAGCCCCAAGAGTCAAAGGTAGCAGCAGCGCAAAGATTAAGATGGAATTAAGGATTTTGTTTCTCATCGTTCCTGTCATTTCCGAAGATTTTTGGTCAGGTTATAGGTCGGAAGAATCCCTTTCAAAGGAAAAACCCATTTAGCGTCGTTTTTTCGAAGGGTTTTTGGATTGCGGAATTCGATACTAATCCAAAGGTTTCCTCAGACTAGCGTGGAAATAGGTGTTTTTTCTATCAGATTCGGCGTAAAACGACCGTCTTATATTATAGAGACCTTTTTAAACGACTTTGCACAATGACTCATTTCGGTAAGAATAATAACTATTGCCTCACTCCAGATGAGATCGAAATGCGGCTTAAGTCCGTTTCTATTCAGCCTACGATGCAAAGAATTTCAATTTGCCAGTACGTACTTTGTGAGGCGGATCATCCGACTGCGGAAGAAGTTAAGGAATGGGTGGATAGTCGCTCATTTAAGATGAGCTTGGCTACCGTCTATAATACTTTGAATGTGCTTGTCTCCGCAGGTCTTCTTCGTGAATTTAAATTTTCCTGTTTAGGAAAATCCGTCTATGACAGCAACATAGACGATCACTACCATTTTTTTGACGAGACCACTGGTAAATTTCACGATGTAGATACATCCTTGCTCAGCCTCGAATCTCATTTACCGTCGGAATTCAAAGTGAATAAAGTAGATATTCTCTTTTCGGGTACGATGGATCCTGTCAAGAGCGAATCAATTTCTACAGATTAATCGCTTCTCCCGATCCTTGAGCTGCGGCTTCCATAAGCGCTTCTGAAAGAGTCGGATGAGCATGAATTCTCCCAGCGATTTCTTTTAAGGTCAATTCCGACCCGATTCCCAAGTTGATCTCACCTAATAATTCAGTTACGTTCGGACCGATTAGGTGGGCTCCTAATATTTCTCCGGACTTCTTATCGGCTACTAATTTCACTAAGCCTTCCGTGTCTCCTAATGCTTGGGCACGACCGCTGACTCGAAATGGAAATTTTCCAACCACAATTTCGAACCCTGCATTCTTGGCTTCTTCTTCCTTGTAACCGACGGACGCTACTTCCGGATGACAGTATGTGCAGGCAGGGATTTTATCGTAATCGATGGGTTCGTAGACAAGATTGTGAGGGTTTCCCTTTGCGATCGATATCGCCTCCGCAGCTTTGACTCCTTCCATTGAAGCTACATGCGCGAGCAGGGGAGCTCCTATACAGTCTCCGATTCCATATATATTCTCGACTTTGCTTTTATATTTGGTATCTACTTTTATGAATCCTTTTTGAAGAAAGACGCCGACTTCTTCCAAAAATAACCCTTCCGTATTCGGAACGACTCCGATCGCGACTAATACTTTTGCAAATTCCAATCTTTCTCCCGTTGCGGGAAGTCCTTCTCCTTTTAATAAAAGGGATACTCCGTTCGATTCCAGTTTCGGCTCGGTGACTCCGACATTAGTAAGTATTTTAATGCCGCGCTTTGCGAAGGATCGGTTCAGCAAGTTTGAAATTTCAGAATCTTCTAAAGGGAGAATTCTATCCTGCAGCTCGATAAGAGTGATATCCGTTCCCATCGTTGAATAAAAGTCGGCAAACTCGGCTCCTATAGCTCCGGCGCCTATAATTGCGAGAGATTTGGGCGCGGCTTCTTGGATCATTGCATGCTTGCTGGATAAAACTCTTTCACCGTCGAAGGGTAAACCGGGAAGTTCTCGGGGGCGTGCACCCGTAGCAATTATAAAAAATTCGGAATGAATTTCTTCTTTTGAGGAATCAGGCAGCCAAATCGTATTATTGTCCTTGAAGACTGCGCTTCCTTTCTTTACGGAAATTTTATTTTTCTTCATGAGAAAGTCGACACCGTTTGCCATCGTATCGGCAACTCCGCGCGAACGTTTGATCACTGCAGGAAAATCGGGAGCGGCTTCAGCGACTTTTAGGCCGAAGGTTTCCGCTTTTCGTATCGATTGGAGAAGGTGGGCGGACTCTAACAATGCTTTCGTGGGAATGCATCCCCAATTCAAGCAAATACCGCCGAGTCTTTCTTTTTCAACGAGGCAGACATTCAATCCCAGTTGAGCAGCTCTGATTGCGGCAACATAACCGCCCGGACCACCGCCAATAACGGTTACGTCAAAATTTTCGGCCATCTGCTTCCTCCAGATTCTAAGATCGCAAATAGAAAGTTCAATGGGAAGAAATTTTTCGAGCTGGCCCCGCCGGTACAAACCGGAGACATCGGTAACAGAATAGACCTGTGACATAGGTAACACTGAAATTTAGGCAAATGGAGGAAAATCCTTTGCCGTGGAAAGAGGTGTTCCCTATGGACGAGAAAGTAAAATTCATTGCCGCAGTATGCGACGGAACGGTTTCCATAAGTTCTCTTTGTGAAACATTTGGAATAAGTAGAAAGACGGGATACAAGTGGCTTGAACGGTATCGCAAGGAAGGCCCTGAAGGTCTTTTGGAGAGAAGTAGGGTTCCGCACACAAACCCGAACCGAGTAGGTTTTGCGGAAGAGCGGTTGATTCTTGCAGTTCGTAAGCAACACCCTACTTGGGGACCTCGCAAATTGCTTGTAATACTTGAGGGAAGTCATCCGGAAATTATTTGGCCTGCAGCGAGCACGATCGGCAGTATTCTTAAGAAAAGAGGTTTAGTAAAGCCCCGTAAGAAGAGAGGGGCATGGTTCGTTTTTCGGAACCTTTCCGAGGTTATGATCATCCGAATGCGGTTTGGTGTGCTGATTTCAAAGGTGATTTTAAAATGCGAGACGGAATCCGTTGTTATCCCTTAACAATATCCGACGGTTACAGTCGGTTTCTTCTAAGTTGCAAAGGGCTATCAGGCACAAGGACTTACGAACAAAGAAGGAATTTGAGAAGTGTTTTCGAGAATACGGCCTTCCGAATGCGATTAGAACGGATAATGGAATTCCGTTTGCTGCCGGGTCGGGAATTTCCCTATTATCAATGTGGTGGATCAAATTAGGTATTTTTCCGGAAAGGATTCATCCGGGAAAACCACAAGAGAACGGAAGGCATGAAAGAATGCATAGGACTTTGAAGGCAGAAGCGGTTTATCCGATTCGTTCTAATATGAGACAGCAGCAAAAGGCATTCGATCGTTTTAGAGCGGAATATAACCATGATCGTCCCCATGAGGCGTTAGGTCAGAAGCCGCCTGCGAAGATCTATAAACCTTCCCTAAGATCCTATCCGAATCGTCTATCCGAGATATTTTATCCAGATCATTTTGAAATTCGTAAAGTCGATGACGGTAATTTTTATTGGAAAAATCAAAGATTCTTTATTACGAAGAGTTTAGGTGGAGAGAATATCGGCCTTGAACCTGTCGACGACGGTATATGGGCCATTTATTTCAGCTTTGTGAAAATAGGTTATTTGAATGAGAACACAAAGAAAATATCTAGGACTTTGAAAGTGTAACCCATGTCTCCGGTCTAAAGTGTTACCTATGTTCCAGGACGTACACACCCTTATTGGGTGGGGGCCGGTCGGTGGTACCCGCTCCGAAGCCCCTCGTTAGCACAATCCCGCTTTTTTGGAAACCCTTTTTCTTAGCGAGTTTGTGTTGGAGCTCCTACAGTCTTTTTTGAGGCCTTGTTGACAGTTCGGATAATTCGTGATAAATAACTTTGCTTCGAGAAACCGCCTCCATCCCCCACGAGCCTGTTGAAAAAGGGATGCAATTTTAGGGAACTTGCTAGATTTACGGAATGGCAAAGTTCAAGAATACGGATCCGAATCAGCTTAGAATGTACGTTTTAGACTTCAAGGAATTGTTCGGGGAAGAACATCCGATTCACGGTTTTAAGAAAGTCATTGATCGGTTAGATTTCGAAGATTTCGAAAAGAATTACCAGAATGATGAGACTGGAAGACCTGCAATTTCACCGAAGAAAGTTATTTCGGCTCTTTTTTATTCCATTTTAATCGGCAATATCTCGATGCGGGAACTCTGTAGGATATCCAAACTCAGAGCTGAATTGATCTATCTTCTGGATGGAGAAGAGCTGGATCATAGTTTTATCTCAAAGTTCAGAAAGACTCACAGAACTGAAATCGAAGATCTATTTTCTCAAACGGTATTTCTCGGTTACGAAAGCGGTTATATAGATTTTGAAACCGTTTCCATAGATGGCACTAAGATAAAGGCGAATGCGAATCCCGATGATATAGGGGACCTGGAAAAATTCGAGCTTAGACTTGAACAAATCGAAAAGGTAAGTAAGGTCAAATTTCAAGAATGGGAAAAGTCTGCCGATATGGATCGTTCTCAAATTCGAGACAAAAGAAAGAATTAGAACTAAAGGCAGAAAAGCTTCAGGATGCGGTAAAATTCCTAAAAAAGCACAAAGACCGTCGTAGAGTCCATCTCTATGAGAGAGATTGCGATCTACAGAAAAAAGGAAACGTATTCCTGGTAGGTTACAATGCTCAAGCGGCGGTCGATTGCAAATCCAACCATGATCATTTCTCACAGTGTGGAAACGGAACAATCCGATACTAAGTTTGCGGAGAAAATGATTCGAAAAGTCGAATCTTGCTACGAATTCTTAAGATCGGAAAAACAAGATTTAAATAGAATTCAATATGTCTTAGATGCCGGTTATGCAAGCGAAAGTAATTTCCAGAGATTAAAAGACTTCGATCTTTATTGTCCCGATCAAAAAGTAACAAGGTTATTCCAAGCAGGGAAGATCCCAAAAGTTACCGATTTCTCCAAACGAAGGCCTCCGTTCATCAAATTTATCTATGAAAAGAAAGCCAACAACTTCGTCTGTCCATCGGGCAGAACACTTAAATTCCGATCCGAAAAGTATCTTCATGGACAATACAGTTATTCGGATTACAGATCGACGGGTTGCAACGGCTGTAAGTTGAAACATTTCTGCACAAAAGGTCGATCTAAATCCATTTTGGTGAATTCTAATAACTTGAGAAGAAACTACATTCATTTAAGTCCAAGTAAAAACTACCATCCGAGCGAGCTGAATAATTTCTACACGATGGAAATGCGCAAAAAGTTACAAAACCCGAAATCGAGAAAAATTTATGCCAAACGGTTTTCTTCGATTGAAGGCGTCTTTGGTGCAATGAAAGGATCTCGTGCAGGAAATAGATTCATGACAAAAGGATTGGAAAAAGTTTCTCTTGAATGGTCCGAAAGATGCTCCGCTCACAACATAGGAAAAATTTGCGGATTTCGGTATATTTAAACGATCTGCTACGGCAGTCCCTTCTT
>NZ_AKWZ02000008.1 GCF_000306235.2 Leptospira fainei serovar Hurstbridge str. BUT 6 | reverse complement strand
GTCGCTCCTGTTCTGATCTGGTGCCGAGATTTGAATTACATCTATATAGTTCGATTTGAGCGAGAGGTGTCAATGCCTGGCGTATTCGGAGCGAAACAGTCAGCTATAAGAAACACTTTTACTAACTCGGCATTTGGTTACTAATAGTAAATTAGAAAGAAATTTGAATTGCAACGAGTTTGGGTCGGACGTCGCCTAACTTTCGGCTTGTCGCTGCGCTTCGGGTTACTGAGCACCCTCGCTTGGCCTTCGGCACATTCCGCTTTGTCACTCGTCTTGCAAGGCAAGCCTCGTTCCAAGTCCTTGCGGACTCGCGAAACGTCGCCAAGCCTCGGCCGTTAGGCGGACATCCGACGGGTTTAGTTTTTCAACTTCGGCTTTGATATTTTCGTGCTCGGGGCCGGAGGAAAATTTATTCCTACACGGTCGCTCCTGTTCTGATCCGGTGCCGAGATTTGAATTACATCTATATAGTTCGATTTGAGCAAGAGGTGTCAATGTCTGGCGTATTCGGAGCGAAACAGTCAGCTATAAGAAATAATTTTGCTAATTCGGCCTTTGGTTGCTAATAGCAAATTAGAAAGAAATTTGAATTGCAACGAGTTTGGGTCGGACGTCGCCTAACTTTCGGCTTGTCGCTGCGCTTCGGGTAACTACGCACCCTCGCTTGGCCTTCGGCACATTTTGTTTCCGTCACTTCGTTTGCATGCGCAAACTCGCGCCGTCACAAAACGTCGTCAAGCCTTGGTCGTTATACGCCATGCTTAAAATTGATTCTGCCTAGGAAAATTTTTAAAATTATCCTTCGAATCCTTACTAATGGTGCTTGACACCAATGGTGAGTGGCGCTATTATGAGTCGTGATTCTTTCTTTTTCGGATAAAGAATGTGAAACTATATGGCTAGGTAAGTTTTCAAAGAAATTTCCGAAGGACATACAAAGAACAGCGAGACGGAAACTTATACATTTAGATAGCGCGAAAACTTTAGAGGATTTGAAAATTCCTCCTGGAAACAGATTGCATGCATTATCTGGAGATAGGCGAGGACAATATAGCATTTCTATAAATATGCAGTATCGGATCTGCTTTATTTGGGAAAATGGTAATGTAGCAAATGTCGAGATAGTCGATTATCATTAGGCGGCAGTAATTATGAATAAAGAATTAATGAATATTCACCCAGGTGAAATCTTAATAGAAGATTTTCTAAAGCCGATGGAAATTACGGCTTATAAATTAGCTCAGGCTACTCATATTGATCAAAAACGTATAAGTGAAATAATTCATGGTCGTCGTTCTATTACTGCTGATACTGCGCTAAGATTTTCTCGTTTTTTTGGAAATTCGCCCGAGTTCTGGCTATCAATACAAGCTCATTATGATTTAGAAATTAAACAGTATGAGCTTAAAAATGAATTAAAAACGATCAAAAAGTTTCAAGAACTTCAAGCCAGCTAATCAAGCACGGCGTATAACTAAAAATTGTCGCGGCGCTTCGGGATCGCTACGCGACCCTTGCTTGGGCTTCGCCAAATTCCGCTTTGTCACTCGCCTTGCAGGGCAAGTCTCGCGCCAAGTCCTTCGGACGCGCGGAACTTCGACAATTATCTTTCGTTAGCCGAAATTTTGCAAAATGAAATCCTTAAGACTATATGAGTCAAAGAACTATTGGAGATCATTGTATCTTTATAGATATTGTACGCCGCATGGTTATAATGATCAGCCAGATCGTGATCTATTTAAAAAATCAATCAAAGACTTGGAAAGTTGGATAGGAAAGAAGGTAAAAAATAATCATCGAGAAAACTTTATCAATGGGTTATTTCATAATCTTACACCATGGAGTAGTCACCATTTTTTATGGTTTATCGAACATTTAAATGAACTTAAGCAAGAGAATCTAAAAGTCTTTAATGTTTTAGTAGGAAAGTTGCGTTCGAATGACTTCTCTTGGGAGGCAAATGAGATTTTAGCTGAGATTGTATTCTTACAAAAGATAATAAATATTTCAGATATTGAGATCGACGCAAAGATTGAAAATGGCCTAAATCCGGACATTTTAATTAAATCGCAAAAATACGGGGAAACAATCATTGAGATTTCTAGATTAGAAGATTCTGAAGAATCAATGTATTCGCGGCGATGCGCAGAAAAATTACAACAATTCATTTTCGGAAATCAATATTTTACCCCCAGTGCTTATAAGTTCATTAGGCGACCATCTGAAAAAGAATGGTTTCATTTCATCGAAAATTTATCGTATCAACTATCATTGCAAAATGAATATCTGGTTGAAAGAACTGATTTCCTTACTCTCATAATTTGCAGGGCTAAGCCGACTGATTTAGGGCTCTTTGCAAAACTGTGCAAAGATAATGACTTGGGTTATGGAGAAATGTCCGGCTGGACAATTAATGAAAATACTCCAGATCGTCTAATTAAGAAGATAAAAAGTAAGTATAAATATTATAATAAGGGGCGAAACTATATTTTGAGTTTATACGGGTTGAGCCACATTTTCTTTTTTTACGGACAGAGTATGGCTGAGTCAATTTTAAAGGAAATTTCGAGCGATTTCAATTTTCCGATAAAATATAATTATTGGTTTATGTATGCTCAGGAAGATGTCGCAAAGGATTTGACTGAGTTTCACAGAATTCAATTTAAAATTCCAAATTCTATTACAATGTGTTCATATTTTTCAAAAGAATACGTTCTGAATTCTACTTCAAAGGGATTGTTTGTAGATTTACTGCAAAACTTCGGCTAACTACGTAGCCTCCGTTCCGCTCGGGCTCACTTCGTGACCGCTCGCTTCAGGCTTCGCCACATTGACCTTCAGTCACTAAACTTGCTAACGCAAGTTCGTGCCTTTCGGCCAACGTCGGAGCTACTATTTCGTTAGGCGAAATCCCGACAACTTTACTTTTTATTTTAGGCAATGAAGCTCGGAAAAACGGAGTGATTTTGGTTCTACTACGGAGTAAATCCGCTTTCTTTTAGATCCGCTCCCGGCGCTGTCGTGTGCCGAGCCGGGGCAGTGCATCTTGCAATTTCCGCGAAGTATTTGAAGCTCGAGCCTTTCGAATAGTGCAATCCTGAAATTATACGCGCCTACTTGAGATCGGATCGAATCTTCAGTAATTAAACTTTCTTTTAAAAGGCGGTTGGGTTCAATCGTATTGTGTTAGGTCGGGACTCCGCCTAACTTCGGCTTGCCACTTCGCTTCGGGCTTGCTTCGCAACCCTTGCTCGGCCTGCGGCAAATCCAGCTTTGTCACTCGCCTTGCAAAGCAAGTCTCGCGCCAAGTCCTTCGGACGCGCTGGACTTCGGCAAGCCTTGATCGTTAGGCGGACATCCGACAGGTTTAGTTTTTCGACTTCGGCTTTGATATTTTCGTGTTCTGGCCGGAGGTGAATGTATTCCTCCACGGTCACTCCTGTTCTGATCTGGTGCCGAGATTTGAATTACATCTATATAGTTTGATTTGAGCGAGAGGTGTCAATGCCTGGCGTATTCGGAGCGAAACAATCAGCTATAAGAAATAATTTTACTAACGTGGCATCCGGTTACTAATAGTAAATTAGAAAGAAATTTGAATTGCAATGAGTTTGGGTCGGACGTCGCCTAACTTTCGGCTTGGCACTGCGCTTCGGGTTGCTGCGTACCCTCGCTTGGCCTTCGGCACATTTCGCTTTGTCACTCGTCTTGCAAAAGCAAGCCTCGTTCCAAGTCCTTGCGGACTCGCGAAACGTCGCCAAGCCTCGGCCGTTAGGCGGACATCCGACGGGTTTAGTTTTTCGACTTCGGCTTTGATATTTTCGTGTTCTGGCCGGAGGTGGATGTATTCCTAGACGGTCGCTCCTGTTCTGATCTGGTGCCGAGATTTGAATTACATCTATATAGTTCGATTTGAGCGAGAGGTGTCAATGCCTGGCGTATTCGGAGCGAAACAGTCAGCTATAAGAAACACTTTTACTAACTCGGCATTTGGTTACTAATAGTAAATTAGAAAGAAATTTGAATTGCAACGAGTTTGGGTCGGACGTCGCCTAACTTCGGTTTGCCACTTCGCTTCGGGCTCGCTTTGCGACCCTTGCTCGGCCTCCGGCAAATCCGGCTTCGCCGGACTTCGGCAAACCTTGGCCGTTAGACGACATGCCGCGCCCCTCATTGAGACGCCAGCCCTCCTTGGCTGGCCAATTGTAATTTTAGTAATTTATAAAATTAAAGGAAAGATTTGATGTTTATAAAAAATGTTCACATAAAAAACTATAGGTCGATAATTGACGAGTCATTTGACTGTAGTAATTTAAATCTTTTTGTAGGAAAAAACGATGTTGGAAAATCTAATTTTCTGCGCGCTTTGAATTTATTCTTCAATAATAGCAGCGATTTAAAAGCAAATTTTAACTTTGATATAGATTTTTGCAAATTCGCTTTCACGCCGCAAAAGAAGGCTCCTGAAATAACTGTTGAGCTTACCATGACGCCTCCGCCTTCTTATAAAGTTGATCATGAAAATATAATATGGAAAAAAACTTGGCGGAAAGCTGGATTGGAAAAAGAATTATTTTCTTACGGTAATGGCCAAGAAATAACCGGTAGAACAAAAGTATTTGATTGGTTAAAAAAGATTAGATTTCGTTATGTACCGGCTATTAAAGGTAATGAATATTTTGAATCACTACTTCAAGACTTGCATGATACTTTATCGTCATCAATTGAAAAAGAGCTTCGTGAGGCTTCACAGAAATTTGTCGGAACTTTGCAAACTAGTACAAAAGACATTAGTAAATCGTTATCCGAATTATTAGGTCTTGATAGTAAGTTGCATTTGCCCGCCGATTTACGTAATTTATTTTCTACTTTGGATTTTTTAACTGGGGTTCATAATGAAAAAGTTGGGTTACGGCAAAGAGGTGATGGCATTAAAACAAGACATATCCCGATAATTTTGAAATTTATCGCTGACCAAGAAAACGTAACCTTGCAGTCCGGGTCACCTCGGATTAATACAATTTGGGGATATGAAGAACCTGAAAATAATCTTGAATTATCGAACTCCTTTGAGCTTGCTGATGAATTTTATAAATACTCTGACGAAATTCAGTTATTCACTACTACTCACTCCCCTGGATTTTATTCATTAAAAGAAAGAATGAAAGGTGATCAAAAAATTTCCGTACTTAATGTTTTAAGAGATGAGTATTTAAAATCTACTAAGCTTAACATCCTGGACAATACTAATGGTATTGATATAGATTTAGGACTGATGCCACTTGTTTCAAAGTATACACATGAGAGAATGGTAGAGATATTGAAACTAAAAGAAGAATTGAAAGAAATAAAAAGAAAGGGGGATCAGATAAGAATCTTTGTAGAAGGTCCAAGTGATGAATTAATATTATTAAAAGCTATTCAAATATTTTCTTCCACTATTAGTAAGAAAATTAGTTCAAAGAAGATCGCATTCGAATATAAAAAAGAAGGATCTGGGCATGATTGGCTTCAGAAACAATTGCTCGCCCACGCGTATTCCGATAATCCGGCTAAGGTTATTGGAATATTCGACAAAGATCGAAGTGCAAAGAAAACGAAAGAAGAGTTCGATAAAGATCGGAGAGTAATTGATGCGAAAGCTTGTAAGCGTCTCCTCGCTTTCAGTCTAGAATTGCCACCGCATTTAAAGTTTAAAAAACCGTCTTCTAAGGATGTTTATTATTCTATTGAAGAATTAATTAAGCCAAGTTTTTGGGAGATAGCGAAGCAAAAGAAATTTCTAGAAACTAGAAATGCGATAAATTCAATAACTAATATCGATTTTCCTACTAATAAAACCCCATTGCAACATTTGCTCGATTTAGAACTGGATCCAGACTGTGCAATTATTATTGAAAATCAGTTTATATCTACTAAAAAGAAAAATTTTGCTAAATATATTTCTGGGCTTGATAAGCGAGAAGCAGAGGAAGGATTAGAGTATTTTGAGAAAATTGTAGCTACTATCGAACAATTCCTTTCTAATTGATTTATAACTTGCTTGTTACACTTCTTGCATCGCGGGTCGGTAAGAGCCGCGTGATCCGAACGCTTCGCGATCGGGACGTTGAATCTCCCTTTGATAGTCCTAATAACCCTCATTAAAACTGCTTCGCAGATTTTACTCGGGCTTTCTTCTGTGGTTTAATAACTTCATTTGTTGTAAATACAGAGTAAAAGAAGAAAGGAGATTTCTTATAAATCTTCATAAACTTTAGAAACTCATCCATATATAACCTACATTTACCTGATTCTATTTTTGAAACCTGACTCCTGCTCTTTTTGATCATTTTCCCCACTTGCGCTTGAGTAAGATTAGCTTCTATTCTAGCAATCTTTAGTTGATGATAGAAAGCTTTCTTCTCTTGATCGGAAATTCTCCCAATGGTTTGTCTATAGGTAACGCTTTGAGAGTTGTTTTTGGATTTTCTCATCATAAATGGGCCTTTTGCGACCGGAAATCTCGAAAGAATATGTGACCCACGGTATACCGCGTTTACTTTTTGTCAACTCTGCCGCAATATACCGTGTGTGGATTTTGAAGAATTTTTATTAAAAGTCGGAAAGAATATTCAAAGCGTAAGAAAGGAAAAAGGGCTTACTCAGGAAAATATGGATGAAGGCGATTACGCCGTTCCTGTAAGAACTTTACAAGATATTGAAGGGGGCAGGGCTAATTTCACCGCTAACTCAATTTTCAAGCTTTCTAAGCGACTGAAGGTTAAACCCAAAGATTTATTAGATATTTGAATAGTTTTGAATTAAGTCTTAAATCGCAATTCTATTGGCATTCACTAACCAGCTTCGCCATCCTTGGCTACGCTGGTTAGACATTTGGGGCGCGGCACAGCAGATAACTAAAAATTGTCGCGGCGCTTTGGGATCGCTACGCGACCCTTGCTTGGGCTTCGCCAAATTCCGCTTTGTCACTCGTCTTGCCAAGCAAGCCTCGCGCCAAGTCCTTCGGACTCGCGGAACTTCGACAATTATCTATCGTTATCTGCCATGGCGCGCCCCTCATTATAGCGCCTGCCGTCCGTGGCAGGCTTAATCTTTCTTTATTATAAAACTAACAATGGACATCTATAAAAAATTTACTAAAAAGATAATCAATGATTACGTTCGATTTGAAATTGATAGATCAGAATGGGTGAACGTAAAGGATTATATAAAATCCCATGGTAAAGAGTTTTACTTAAAAGAAGATGAATTACCTCGTTTTTCTAAAAAATCGGCAGATGAAAGAAAAAAGTATTTAGCGAACAATGTTTTACCTTCTAAAGGGAAAATAAGGTCAGGAGATTTTGGGGAAATATTTTCTTTCTTCTTTATACAAAGTGAATATACTTCTAAAAAAATTGATTTATACGGACCAAAAAAATGGAGATGGAAAGAGCATCCAGACTCTCCTGCTCCATTCTCTGATGTAATATTTCTGTTTGCTAAGGATCCGATGAATCCTCACAGCAATGACTTGGCTATATCTATTGAATCTAAGATGAATGCTACAAAGCCATCTAAAAAGAAAAATAGAATTCAAGAAGCGTTAGATGGAGCCGAAAAGGATCGATTTACGCGATTCGCGCAAACAATTAACTGGGTTGAGACTAAATATGAACGTGAAGACATTCAATCAGATCTGCCTTTGGTGCGAAGATTCAAGGATCCTGTCAATTATCCGTATCGGCAAGAATATTATGCGATTGCAATATTCGATATCGGTTATATCGATTCGGAAATTAGTAAGGGGTATACAAAGCCGTCAAATGAAATAAAGCTTTATCTTCTTTCAATTAACGATCTCAAGAAGCTCTATGAAACTTATTTTCAAGAATTAATCAATGAAGCTTGAGATATCAAATAAACTTTCAAATTGGATAGCGCAATCTGCTTCTTACCAATCTTACTTTGATTTTGCAATTGAAGAAGATTCGATAGCAGACTACACAATAGTAAAGAAATACTCCGATTTTTATACTTCGCTCTATCATCTGGCCCTTGATCTTTTTAAGGGCAAATATACTGAAATTAGTTCCAAGGAGATAATTGCTCTTGCCCGTGGAATGGAGACGTTTACGCTTAAAGGAAGAAATTCCTTTTTGGGAATTAATATTTATGAAGTTTATTTGATGACTGCAAGTTTACGTCTTTTGGCAGGATTTTCCGCAACTTCTAACTTGATTGTCAAAAACTTAATATTCGACAACTTTGAAGGAAAACCAGGTCTACAATTTGTTCTATCCATACTGGGTAGAAGTATATTTCCAAAAAATGAATTTTCGAAAAGTATTTCTAGATTTCTTAATTCAGGAGAATTTTCTGTTCTAGATCAAATTACGTACGACCTAGAGGCAAAGATTGAAGAGGGTCTTAACACTAACCCTCAAGCTTATGCTGAAAGCGTGCTTGCTAAGTCGATTTTCGAATATTTTAAAAAGAACTCAATTTGGAATACATTACTCTCGATCGATGATAATTCAAGGTTCTGGAAAAAATATGTAAAAGAGAACATTGAAAAACGTATCTGGTATTTCTTTCCTTCTCAACTTGAGGCGATAGAGAGGGGATTAATCTCTTCAGAAAAGACTTTTGCTATGCAAATGCCTACGAGCGCTGGAAAAACCGCTCTATGCGAACTTATTATTTATTACCATGTTAAAAAAAATCCATTATCAAAAATAGTTCTCCTCGCTCCTTTTCGATCATTAGCCTCTGAACTTCGCCAAAGTTTGGCGCAAAAGTTACATCGATATGGAATTAAAGTAAAGACATTATATGGTGGTTCAGTGCCGACTGCTATCGAGAAAAACTCGATAGATAATTCAAATTTGCTTATCATTACTCCTGAAAAGATGATGGCGATTGAAGACATATTTCCCGAAGTCTTGAATAATGTTGATCTTGTCATTTGTGATGAAGGGCATCTGCTTGATGATAAAAATCGAGGATTTGATTACGAATTATTTCTCACTCGATTAAAAATCCTCAAAGGAGAAGATATTAGATTTATATATTTATCTGCAATTGTTCCAAACATTGAAGATGTGAACAATTGGCTTGGGGGGTCATCCGAAACTATAGTTCGTTCAAATTTTCGCCCAACGCTTTTCGATTATGCTACTGTTCAACTTTCTGAAAAGGATGAAGAAGGGTTTGTTTTACATTTTAACCCTAAGGATAAAAGACCGAAACGATATGAATTGTACAATTTCTTAAAAAAATCAGACTACCAATTCATAAATCCGCAAACAGGACGTGAAAATACATATAAATTTTGGGATTCTTCTAAAAAACGTCTTTCTGTTGCATGCGCTTTGAAATCACTTCCAGCTGGAACTGTTGCATTATTTGCTCCGACTAAATTCGATAACGGTGTTGCTGGTTTATGTACTGAAATTATTAGTCAAATCAAATTGATTTCTGACTATGCAATTAAGAATAACAATCCGTATAACTATGCAGATAGCGAGTATGTTGCTATAGTGGCCGAATATGCCTCACGTTTATTTTCTGAAAGCTATTTGCTCGTCCAATGTCTTAGAATGGGTTTTTGCTTTCACCATGGGTCATTACCTCAGTATATTAGAGAGATTCTCGAAAATTGCATTCGTGATGAGAAAATACGGTTAGTAGTTTGTACAAATACATTGGCAGAGGGTGTGAATTTACCATTAAAAACAATGGTAATACATACAACAAAAAGACAATTTGATCAAAGATGGCATCAGCTGACTAATAGGGAAATTAAGAACCTACTTGGAAGGGTTGGAAGGGCAGGAAAAGAGAAAAATGGGGTTATAATTATTCCGCATAAAGAAGATCTTGAACCGATCTTTGAAGCCTGTAATGATATTAAGATTCATCCAGTGAAGGGATACTTATATGCAGTAATAGAAAGAATTACTAGGGTAATTTCAAATAGAAAAATAGCATTGACTAATGATATGATAGAAAATCAAAACGAATCATTCCTTAAACTTATTGATTCAATCGACTCGGCTATTCTTGATTTAATTGGAGACAATGTTGATCTGTCTGCTTTAGACGAAATTGCGTCCCGACTTGTAGAAAATACATTTTCCTACGTTCAATCAAACGAACAGCAAAGAAATAATTTTAAACATTTAATTCAGCTTCGTTCCGAGAAAATAAAAAATAATATTTCAAATGAATCTTTACCTAAGATTAAGAAGAGTGGATCAAGCCTGCGCCTTTATTTGAGTATTTTGGAAAATGCAGATTTTGAAAATGATATTTGGTTTAAAAAAATCAATCCGCTTGATGCTGAATGGATTGATTTCATTTTTAATCACTTGGAATATATTTCTGCAATAAAGGAAGATTTGGAGGAGGGAAGTTATAGTGATATTGGGTCATTAGATAGATTAAAAGATATTACGCTTTCCTGGCTAAGCGGAATGACTTACGGACAAATTTCGGAGAATTACAATCTTTCGATAGAAAGATCCCTGGACATTGTTAATAATCTTCTTTCTTATCAATTGACCAATGTGTTTTCAGCTATTATCAGAATAAGACAACAGAATCTTGAACAAGACCAAATTATTGATGAATCAATTTCTTCCTGGCCTCTACTCTTACCCCTAGGCCTTGACAATTATTTGAAGCTAAAATTGCATTCTATTGGATTTGCAGACAGGATAGGCATTATTGGGCTTGCAAATTACCTCGAAACTAGTTTTGATATATTGAATAAAGATGAAGAAGAAATAAAAGTTATTTTAATGGAGAATCTTGAAACGATTTTGCAAGATTTATCCGTGACACTACCGAGGCTTTCAATTTTAGAAATTGAGAATAGTTTAAATGTCGAATAGGGTTAATTGAATTAAGCTTGTCCCGGTTCTTCGAACCGGTTCACCCGCACGCTTCGCGATCGGGACGCAAGATTCTATTCAAGTCTCGTTCTAATGGCCCTCGTTAAAACTGCTTAGCAGATTTTACTCGGGCTTTCTCACTTTGCTCTACAAGATTGCTTCTCATAAAAGATGCATAGAAATAGATAGTGGGTTTTTTATAAAGTCTGTATAAAACTAGAAACTCATCCATAAACAATCGCCTGAGTCCTGATTCTATCTTAGATACATGACTTGAACTTCGTTTAAGCTTTTCAGCCACTTCTGCTTGTGTAAATCCAGCTTCCTTTCTAGCTTTTATCAATGCTCTACAAAAGTAATCTTTATCTTTTTTTGAGACTTTCCATTTGGGAAGAACGCATGCAAGTAGAAGAATCTTCGCATTTGCCTCTCCTGGGGCAATGGAGCGCCTCTGAATAGATCTTTTTCTGCTTTTCGGATAAGGAGATGCCATGAAAACTAATTCTGTGCCCGTGTATCGGTAAATTCATTAATACACTATGAGTGAATTAATGTCAACAGAAAATAAATTATTAGTGTATTTTTAATGACTTCAAAGAAAACTGAAAAACTAATCGGAAAGAAGGTACAAACAGTTTTAGAAGATCACGGTGAAAGCCAGAAAGAGGCAGCTCCCGAGCTAAATATCTCTCCCGCTGGATTAAACAATATTATCCAAGGTAGAGTGGAATCGCTTTCTCAAGCGTTTCTCACTACTTTTAAAGAGAGATATAAGGTAAACCTCGATTGGCTTTTAGATGATTCCAAGCCTATTAAACCTGTTCAGTATTCTTCTTCTGATGAAGGACTGGTTTTTCAAATGGACGAGGATAAGGTTTTATTCAGCAAAATCAAAAGTACTAAAGGCTTAAAAGAAATCGTAAAGACGCTCTTGCAGATTTCGCCCGATCAGAGAAAAATCATTGCTGACGTAGCTTCTGAATTTGCAAAAAAGAAATAATCGTTTAAATCTTTAATCGCGGTTCTGTTGGCGTTCCCTAACCGGCTTCGCCTTCCATGGCTACGCCGGTTAGAATTCGGGGCGCGGCACAGCAGATAACTAAAAATTGTCGCGGCGCTTCGGGATCGCTTCGCGACCCTTGCTTGGGCTTCGCCAAATTCCGCTTTGTCACTCGTCTTGCAAAGCAAGCCTCGCGCCAAGTCCTTCGGACGCGCGGAACTTCGACAATTATCTATCGTTAAACGCCAGCCAGGCCAATTTATCCTTTAAAGCATAGAAGAGGCAAAAATCTCTAATTTTAAATGCTCAAAAATGAATTGACTAAATACTCTTGTTTCGAGATACTACTGAGTAGTGATACTATCTTTTGCGGACAAAGAAACCAAAGTCGTTTGGGATGGTAATTTTTCGAAAAAGATTAAGTTTTCTCCTGTTTTATTCGAGATCGCGAGACGAAAACTTCGTATCCTGGCAGCTGCCCCTTCTCTTGAAGCTCTAAAGATTCCTCCAAGTAATCATTTAGAGCAATTGAAGGGAGACAGGAAAGGCCAATGGAGTATAAGAATAAATGCGCAGTATAGAGTCTGCTTTCATTGGTTAGATGGCAATGCTTCCGAAGTAGAGATTGTAGATTATCATTAGGAGGTTTAAGATAAATGGCAGGTAAAATAAAAAACATTCATCCTGGAGATGTATTGGGAGAAGAGTTTCTTAAACCGATGCAAATATCAGTGTATAGATTATCAAAAGAGACAGGTCTTTCCCAGACTAGAATTGGACAAATTATTCGTGGAGAAAGGTCGGTTACTGCGGAGACTGCTCTGAAATTGGGAAAATTCTTTCAGATAGAACCAGAATTTTGGCTTAATCTTCAAAATTATTATGATTTAGAAGAAGCGGGGAAGCAGTTCAAAAAAGAATTAGATTCGATTCACAACATTAAAGAGTTAGGGTTAATTTCGGCATAGCAACTTTCTTCAAAGGCCTGGCCAGCGTTTAACTACGGCTCGGCCACTTCGCTTCGGGCTCGCTTCGCGATCCTCGCTCGGCCTTCGGCAAATCCAGCTTTGTCACTTCGTTTGCAAAGCAAACTCGTGCCAAGTCCTTCGGACGCGCTGGACTTCGGCCAGCCTCTTTCGTTAGACGACATGCTTGTGAAAATACTTTTATTTTAAAAAAGGTTATCATCTTTCAGTTAAGTTAGTAAGATAATATAAGGAGAGGAACTATGAATCTTGATCATGAAACAATAAGAAAGATGAACGAATGTCATTCTTGGATTTTAAAAAAAGGAACGATTATTCATATTGAAGGGATTCCGTATTACTTAAGTGCGGACACTGAAATACTCGGTAATACGGAACCCATCAAATTTCCCCCCTTGACCGAAGATGATCTAGAGAGATTTTTAAACACAGATTTGGAAGAATTAGAATAGTTGTTTAAACCATTCAATTATTCTTTTGGGTAGATTGTAGGAGGCTCTATTATTTAGAACTACTTCTACAACTAATAATTGGTCGTCGGCATCAATATAGGGGAGTAGAGTTTCTCTGACGTCTATAGCTGATTTAACGGTTCTTATCATCCAAGTTCCGCCAGCAATATGCTGGTTATTGGGGAAATTTACTTTAATTCCCTCAATTATCGCTCTGTAGTCTTGTTCTGGCTGATACAAGACGTATCTAATTTCATATGTTCTCTTAAGCATTTTTATGCACCTCTGAGACAGTTAAGGAATATGCTTGCAAAATACTTAAGATCCGTTATCTATGTCATGCTAATCGATAGACAAACTTCCTATTAGTAGGCAAGCACCCTGAGCATTCCAAGTTCAGGTCACTACCGCCCTATTGGCACTCTACCTGCTAGAGTGCTTGGGGCCTTATCTAAGGTAGACGATGGTCAAAAACTGTCAAGAGCTTCTAACTTTTGATACATAATTTTTTGAAGCGCATTAGACGAAATTGCTTTTTTTTATAACAATCGTTTAGATACACTTATTGAAGAGTGAGGCTGATATTTTATATTAAAATATCATGTTTTTCATACAGAACGTTCGTTCTATTAAGGTGTCGACGATACTTATATTATGAGTTAGACAAGCACGTCGTCTAACTACGGCTCTGACGCTTCGCTTCGAGATCGCTATGCGACTCTCGCTTGGCCTTCGGCACATTTCGCTTTGTCACTCGTCTTGCAGGGCAAGTCTCGCGCCAAGTCCTTCGGACTCGCGAAACGTCGTCAAGCCTTGGTCGTTAGGCGGACATCCGACAGGTTTAGTTTTTCGACTTCGGCTTTGATATTTTCGTGTTCTGGCCGGAGGTGAATGTATTCCTCCAGGGTCGCTCCTGTTCTGATCTGGTGCCGAGATTTGAATTACATCTATATAGTTTGATTTGAGCGAGAGGTGTCAATGCCTCGCGTATTCGGAGCGAAATTGTCCGCCGTAAGAAGTAATTTTACTAACTCGGCATTTGGTTACTAATAGTAAATTAGAAAGAAATTTGAATTGCAACGAGTTTGGGTCGGACGTCGCCTAACTTTCGGCTTGGCACTGCGCTTCGGGCTCGCTTTGCGACCCTTGCTCGGCCTCCGGCAAATCCGGCTTCGCCGGACTTCGGCAAACCTTGGCCGTTAGGCGGACATCCGACAGGTTTAGTTTTTCGACTTCGGCTTTGATATTTTCGTGTTCTGGCCGGAGGTGGATGTATTCCTACACGGTCGCTCCTGTTCTGATCTGGTGCCGGGATTTGAGTTACATCTATATAGTTCGATTTGAGCGAGAGGTGTCAATGC